>JBEBXX010000215.1:0-5053 GCA_040391435.1 Aureliella helgolandensis
GGGCCCGATATCTGGCTGCTGGGCCTGTCGTTCATCGAGATCGCTTCGATCGCGGCGGCGGTGGAACTGATCGTGGGAGTGCTTAAATGTCGCCCGCCTGGGATGCGACTGAATCTGATTCCGCTCTACGCCTGGTACATTCTGGTGGTGGCGGCGATGATCCTGTTCGCATTCCCACCGTTGATCGCGGGCGACCTGTTAATGGAGCTCGAACGCGCGTTGGACTGGCCTTTCTTTGACGTCGAGCGCGGAGGCGACCCGCTGCTGTGGCAGCAGTTGTTTTGGATTTTCGGACACCCAGAAGTGTACATCGTGTTCCTGCCGTCGATCGCTCTGGTAGCCATGATCGTGCCCACGTTCGCGCGGGTGCCGATGGCGGGCTACGGTTGGATCGTGTTGGCTGCAGTGGGAACCGGCTTTCTGAGTTTCGGACTGTGGGTGCACCATATGTTTACTACGGGCTTACCCGGTATCACCATCGGGATTTTTTCGGCCGCTTCCGAAGCTGTGGCCATTCCAACTGGAGTACAGATTTTTTGTTTTATCGCAACGCTATTGATCGGACGAGTGACCAAGAGCGTATGTCTGCTGTTCGTGCTGGCTGGCTTAGCCACTTTCATTATCGGTGGGCTGACCGGTGTGATGATCGCTATCGCTCCGTTTGACTACCAAGCTCACGACACCTACTTCATCGTCGGGCATTTACACTACGTCCTGGTCGGTGGCACGATTTTTCCAATCGTGGCTGGCCTTTACTACTACTATCCATTCGTCACCGGCAAGCAACTCTCCGAGCGACTGGGTGCGATAGCGTTTTGGTTGATGTTTGTCGGATTCAATGTGGCTTTCTTTCCGATGCATATCGCCGGAATGTTGGGCATGCCACGCCGCGTCTACACCTACCCGAGTGGCATGGGGTTTGAACTGGCCAACATGATTTCGACTGTCGGTGCGTTTGTGCTGGGCGTGGGCTTTGTCTTTTTGCTGTGGGACGTGCTGCGTCCCAAGGGCAAACAACCGCTGGTGCCACGCAATATTTGGAACGCCGGCACGCTGGAATGGTGCGCCCTGGTGCCCGATAAGCCGTGGGGCATCCGTTCGATCCCGATCATATCCACTCGATACCCACTGTGGCAGCAGGAAAACCTAATCGACGATATCGATAATGGGAGATTCTATCTTGCCGACGCCGAGGAAGGTCTGCGCGAGACTATGGTGACTAGCACGGTGGACGCCGAGCCAATGCAGGTGCTGAGGGTACCTGGCCCGACGTTCTTGACTCTATATGCAGCCTTATTCACGGGCGGGGTATTCATATTCTCGACCTATCACTGGTGGCTAGCAGCAACGCTCAGTGGTGTGGCTGCATTCGCGACCATCGTGATCTGGCTCTGGACGGGCACCGCCATCATTCCGTCGAAAGATACCAAGGATGTTGGGCTAGGGCTAACGTTGCCGATCTATGTGTCTGGGCCGAGCGCGGTTGGGTGGTGGGCGATGTTCATCACCATGCTGGGCGACATGACCGCGTTCGTGGCATTGGTGTTTGGATACTTCTTTTACTGGACGGTTCACGAAGAGTTTCCGCCGACTGAGTTCGATGGTCGGCCGGTTATCGGCCCTGGCACCGTGTGGCCGTTGGTCTCAGTTGGCTTGGGCGTGGGGGCTTGGTTGCTGGTGCTGTTAGCGCGGCGCTGCAACCGGCAGGGACGCGCGAATCGTAGCGAGCCGGCAGCGCCGGCCAGCTCGGACATCGAATCGTCGCTGCCATTGCAACGTGCCACGCCGTGGAGTTTCTACGTGGCCATCGGGCTGGCTTGTTGCTTCGGAACAGCCAGTGCGCTGGCTCTAGTTTGGGGACCCTACACACTGGGCATGGATCCCACGCATCACGCCTATTCGGCTGCGGTCTGCGTCTTGATTTTGTGGACTGTCGTGCATGTGGCCGTGGGGGTGATAATGCTGGTCTATTGTGCGGCTCGTAGAATCGCCGGGCGGATGGACGCCGTGCACGACGCGGACATCGTTAACGTCACACTATGCTGGCACTTTCTCATGCTGAGTGTCGTCGTCACCGGGCTTGTCATTGCTCTCTTTCCGAAGGTGTCGTAATGCAAGACACAATGCAGCAACACGATGCATCCGCGCCCAAGCCGATCCGCAAGCGTCTGTGGTGGATCGTATTGTCGCCAAGCGTGTGGGCAATCCACTTCTTGGCCTGTTATCTGACCGTAGCCATTTGGTGTGCCAAGTCCGACTCGAGCACAATTACTGGCTGGTTGTTGGGGATGGTTGGCGCCTATACGCTCGTAGCCGTAGCAGCTATCAGCTCCATCGCTGCGAGCAGCTATGAAAGTTTTCGACGGGACGATCCGGACCTGGAGCATGAATTCGACGATCCATCCGACAGGACAAGCTTTATTGGTTTTACGGCTTTTTTGCTTTCGCTGCTGAGTCTTATCGCCACCTTGTTCACCGCCCTCGCGCTGTTGATGGTCAGGAGTTGCGACTGATGCAGCCGCTCGCGTGGAATATAGGCTGGCTGGTACTGGCTGCCGCGTGGATGGGGCCGCTGCCTGCACTTGCCAGCAACTCGTTCGCGGCGCACATGACGCTGCATATGGCCGTGGTGGCTGTAGCCGCACCGCTCATATCGATCGGCGCAGCGGGACGGAGATTTGATCCAGTTAAAAAAGCGCCCAAGCTGTTTGCGCCAATTCCAGCCTCTATCGGTGAATTGCTGATCGTATGGACGTGGCATGCACCGGGCTTGCATCATTTTGCTCGCTTTGAACCCGCCGGCTTCGCGATCGAACAAGCCATGTTTTTGGCTGCAGGCGTGTGGGTGTGGCTCTCAGCCTTCGGAGGCGAGGCCCCGCGCTCCCGAGCGCGCAGCGCGGCGGGGGTAGTTGGATTGCTCCTGACGTCGATGCACATGACGCTGCTCGGCGCACTGTTGACAATGTCACCACGACTACTTTACTCGCATCACCACGGCGGTGGCTCCCTCGATCCCTTGACCGATCAGTATCTTGGCGGAGCGATCATGCTGGTGGTTGGCGGCGCCGCATTCCTAGCTGGTGGGCTGTGGCTGACCAGAGACCTAGTGAGTGTTGCACGTCCGGAGTTTATAGTCCCGGGAAACACACATGGGGAACAGACATGAAACGGCGATTTATAGAGCTTGCCATACTGGCTGCGGTGCTAGGTGCCCTGGGGTTGGTCGTGGTGGTGAGCGGTGTGGTTCCAATTAAGGCCAGCAGCGGGCACTGGGCAATCACGCGGTGGGTGCTCGACTTTGCCAGCGATCGCTCTGTAGCATTTCATAGTGCTGGCATCGAGGTGCCCGCACTGGACGAGCCTCACTTGATAACACTCGGGGCTGCTACCTACGAGTCGAACTGTGTGTTCTGCCACGGACAGCCCGGAGAGCGGCAGTCTCCGGTCGCTCGCGGGATGACGCCGACGCCGCCTCAATTGTCCAAGTCTGTCTCTGAAATGAATTCACAGGAGTTATTTTACATAGTCAAGCACGGTATTAAGTTTGCCGGCATGCCGGCTTGGCCAACGCTCAAGCGAGATGATGAAATTTGGCCCGTGGTCGCATTTCTGCACCGACTGCCATCGATGAAGCATGAACATTACTTAGAGCACGTTCGCCCGCCTCAGGGACAGGCTGCCAATGGATCGAAAGTCGCGATGGTTGTGCGCGAGCGATGCGCGGCCTGCCATGGCCTGGATGGCAACGGTCGCGCAGGTCAGCGGGTACCGAAGCTGGCTGGCCAGAGCAAAAACTATTTGAAAAATTCGCTGGTAGCCTTTCGCGCCGACGAGCGTGCGAGTGGAATCATGAGGCAGATCGCGCACCAGTTGACCGATTCCGAGATTCACGAGTTGGCAGCTTACTATTCCGAACAGAAGCCTGCTGCCGCTGCTGCCGCTGCTAGCGACTCGCAGGCTGAGCCGGCCCTTCTCGAGGCCGGTCGACAGCTCGCAAACACGGGGCACGCCAAGGATAAAATACCGGCCTGCGCCGATTGTCACGGACCAGGTCCGATCGATCGCAGCGATGAATATCCAGCTCTGGCTGGTCAGCCGGCTTGGTACATCGAGCGGCAGCTTGAGCTGTTCTCTCAACGGCAGCGAGGTGGCAGCCAGCATGCCTCACTAATGCATCCCATCGCTAACAAGCTCAGTGAAGCGCAGCGGCGCGCATTAGCGGCGTGCTATGCTAGCGTAGAGCAATAAACGCATCTCCTTTGGAAGCTTGGTGGCTCCCCCGCTGCGTGCGACACACAGTTCGCGGTCCACATGGTTCGCGGTCCACACAGTTCGCGGTCCACACAGTTCGCGGTCCACACAGCTCGCGGTCCACACAGCTCGCGGTCTACGTGGTTCGCGGTCCACACAGCTCGCGGGAGTTCGTCCCCCGGCTGGCTGGCAGATGCTATCTTCAAGCCGCTCAGGCGTTACAATAGACGTTGGCGGCGGTCCAAGCTCGAGTGACACTAGGCGGTTAATTCGTGCTTTACATTGGCCTAAATACCAGTACGCAAGTGAGCTTTCCCATGACGTTAGTCCGGTATTTTCTTGTGATGTGCGCCGCGATGTGCATGCAGCAGTTGCAGGGGCGAGCGGAGGAGCCAGCGACTGACGAAGCACCAGGTTCCGCAGGTATTGCATTTTTTGAGGCCAAGGTACGCCCAGTTCTCATAGAACACTGCTATGACTGTCACTCCACTGAATCGGGAGTGGCCGAGGGAGAGTTACTCGTCGATTCTCGTAAGGCAATTCGGCGAGGGGGCACACGTGGCCCGGCGGTCGTCCCGCGTCACGCTCAGGCAAGCCTACTGCTATCAGCGGTGATGCACCAGCATGACGATTTGAAAATGCCGCCCAAGGAGGCTCCACTCTCTGCAGAGGTCATTGCCGATTTGCGAAAGTGGATCGAGATGGGAGCGCCCGACCCGCGCGTGAGCGAATCGCCAGCGGCAATGGAGTCAGTCCCGGGTGGGGAGCTTTCCCTCGATCACTGGGATTACCAGCCACCTCA
>JBEBXX010000216.1:0-5044 GCA_040391435.1 Aureliella helgolandensis
CGACAAATGATTGCAGCATCGCGAGGAACGCCATAGATGAGCCGCGCGGCGACTTTGTTAAATTGTTCCGATTCAGCTATCTGCGGTGCTTATGAGGGGGTGGAATGGAACGTCAGACAGGGGACCTGTCAGGGGGCAACCTAACTAGCTATTCGTCGATGTGCTGGTTGCTCGGCCGCTACGCGGTCTGGCTTGCCCCCCTTCGCGATCGGTACTGCTGCTTGGATACTAGGGAACATCATCCCGTGGCCTGATAGCCCACAATCGCCGCACCTCCACAGCCAACCCATGACTGTAGCCGCATGATCAACACTCTGTTACTGCCTGAACTGCGTGAAATGTTGGCCGAGAGCAATGCGCACGAGCTGCGCGAATTCTGTACGACGCTCCACCCGGCACACGCGGCAGACTTTATGGAGGGGCTGACAGCGGATGAGGCTTGGCGAGTTCTGCAGTATGCGGACAAAAGTCTGCGGGCTGAAATCTTCGGCTTCTTCGACTACGACCGGCAGATTGCCATGCTGGGTTCCGAAGACGAACGGCAGGTAGCCGAGCTGGTGACCCACATCTCGGCCGATGATGCGGTCGATCTGCTCTCGGAGCTGCCCGACAAGCGCGTCGAACAGATCTTGGCTCTGGTTCCCGCGCCGGATCGCCGCGACATCCGCCGCCTGCAAACCTTCGAGGAAGGGACGGCGGGGTCGATCATGACCACCGAGGCCGCCTGCCTGGACGAAAAGTTGACCGTCCGCCAAGCCTTGGATGTACTGAGTCGTCAAGCCGAACGGCTTGAGACGATCTACTACATCTATGTGGTCGATGAGACCAATCATCTGCGCGGCGTGGTTACCGCTCGCGCTCTAGTGTCGTCAATCGGCAAACCCGAGCAGACCATCGGTGATCTAATGGACACCGACATTCTAACCGTCAACGCCGACGCGGACCAATACGAAGTTGCCCAGTTGGTGGCCAAGTATGACTTGCTGGCAATCCCGGTGGTCGATGCACAGCGACACATGCTGGGCATCATCACGCACGACGACGTGATGGATGTGTTTATGGAGGAAGCCGCCGAGGATGCTCAGCGGTTTGCGGCGGTCGAGCCGCTTAAAGACAGCTACATGCGCACGCCCATCGTGACGCTGGCCTGGAAGCGAGGCATGTGGTTGGTCATCTTGTTTGTCACCGGACTCTTGACGGCGCTCGCCCTACGGACCTACGGCGAGGAGTTCGAGCAGTACGCTTGGCTAGTATGGTTCATTCCGCTGGTTATCGGCTCAGGCGGGAACTCAGGCACTCAAACGACCACGCTAATTATTACGGGCATGGCCACGGGAGACGACGACATCGCAAATTGGCCGCACATCGTTTCGCGCGAGATAGCCACCGGTTCGCTACTGGGCATTTTCCTAGCCGTGATTTCGCTCGCGCCGGCACTGCTACTTGCACCCACGCTGTGGGCTGCTTGTATCGTCCCGCTCACCATATTTCTAGTCGTCCTGTGCGGCACATTCACCGGCTCCATCCTGCCGATGCTCTTTCAGCGGCTGGGCTGGGATCCAGCCCTGATGAGCAACCCCTTCGTGGCGTGCATCAACGACATTTCAGGTATCGTGATCTACCTCAACATAGCCCGCCTGATCCTGTAGAACCGGCTGGGCACCCAGATACAGATCGAGCATTCGGCTCTGGACTCGAATGGCGCGCGCGAGCGCGAAGAGATGCTCGGGCGAAAAATCGCAAGGAGCCGTGGCCGCCAAGCTATCGAGCTCCTCTGCCAGTGCCGCATGTTGGTCGCCGGCTGCGCTGAGCCGCAGTGAGATCGCTTGGCTATGCCACAGCAGCTCTTCAGTGCGAGCGGGGCTGGACGCCGCTTGCGAGTCGCTGGACCACTGCTCGCCGGCGTGGCACCACTGGGTCGCCTCTGACGAGCCGAGCGGATGCAGCGTAAGCAATAGGGCCATGCGCAGCAATTCTGCTTGGCCATAAGCCGGATAGAGTTCTGCCAACTGCTGGATTAGTCTGATTGTGTCTTGTAACTGGGAGCTCACGTCGCAAAGAACCTCGCTTGCTAGGTGTCGCAGGGCTGGCTCGATCGCTTCGAACCGCTCTGCGACCTTAGCTCGACAACCACTCGCACCGCTGACCGGACGCGTCGGCTGGGCCACTTTAATGGCATTTGCGAGCCGTGCAGACGCGGATAGTGCAATCTGTGACGATTGCACAGCGATTCCAACACGCAGCGATTCCAACACGCAGCGATTCCAACACGCAGCGATTCCAACACGCAGTAACTAGACAGGCAGGCCGTATGCCTTGAGAGTCTGCAGCAACTGCTGCTCTTGCTCCTCGGTCAGCGCGGTCATGGGCAGACGCAGCTCTCCGGCGTCGCGGCCCAGCATCCGCATCGCGGTCTTGACCGGGATGGGATTGGTGCTCAGACCGAGCATATCGCGGCACAGTGCGAAGAGCTTATGGTGCCACTGCCGCGCGGCGCACCAATCGCCGTCGGCGGCGGCGCGGACCATCGCCACTACATCGTGCGGCACGATGTTTCCGGCGACCGAGATGACCCCTTCGGCGCCGACGCTCATCATCGGCAAGGTCAGGCTATCATCGCCGCTGAGCACGGTCAGGTTGGTCGAGTTGAGGATTTGCGAGCACTGATCGAGCGAGCCGGTGGCCTCTTTGACCATGGTGATATTGGGAATATCAGCCAGACGGGCGATCGTCTCGGGCTCGATGTTCTTGCCCGTTCGGCCTGGGATGTTGTACACGCAGATCGGCAGAGAGACATCTTCGGCGATCGCCTTGAAGTGTTGATAGAAGCCTTCCTGGGTCGGCTTGTTATAGTACGGCGCGACCTGCAGCGATGCGTCGGCTCCCTCCTTGGCCGCCCAGCGTGTTAGCCGCAGGGCTTCGGCGGTTGAATTGCTGCCGGTACCGGCCATAACTTTAACTCGCCCGGCAGCGATCTGCACGACTTCGCTGATCACCCGCTCATGCTCTTCATGCGACAGCGTGGGGGATTCGCCCGTCGTGCCCACGGGCACTATGCAGCGTGTGCCGGCTGCGACTTGAAATTCGACTTGGGCGCGCAGACGCCCTACATCCAACACATCATCACGCAGCGGAGTGATGATTGCCACCGATAGCCCTGCGTACTCGGAACCCTTGCGCTGTGTCATATTGTCTCTTCGTTGTCTGATTGAGTTGGTCTAGTTGTGTTGAGCTGGTCTGGGAATTAGCGTTTGGTCCAATTGGCTTCGACGATCAGACGCTTCATATCGGCTACCGCTTCCTTGAGCCCAGTGAACACAGCGCGGGCTACGATGCTGTGCCCGATATTCAGCTCCCCCATACCTTCGATACTGGCTATTGGCTGCACGTTTTGATAGGTCAAGCCATGGCCAGCGTGCAGCCTCAAGCCTAGCTGGCGCGCAGTTTGGCCGGCTTCGACCAGCCGCTGCAATTCGCGCTGCTGCTCGGCACCTTTGGTCAAGGCATAGCTGCCCGTATGCAGTTCCACCGCATCGGCGCCCAACTCGGCAGCCTTGTGCACTTGCTCAAGATTCGGATCGATGAATAGGCTGACCATGATCTCGTGTTGGCGAAGTAGCTCCACGGCGCGCTTTACTCGGCCACCGTCGCCGACCACGTCCAAGCCCCCCTCGGTCGTCACTTCTTCGCGGCGTTCGGGAACCAACGTGGCTTCATCCGGTTTAGCGTCGCAAGCTATACGCACGACGTCCTCTTCGCAAGCCAACTCGAGATTTAGCCGTTGGTGGACGGTTTGCCTTAATATATGGAGGTCGCGGTCGCTGATATGCCGCCGATCTTCGCGGAGGTGAATGGTAATGCCGTCAGCGCCGCCCAACAATGCCAGCGAGGCAGCCGTCACCGGATCGGGCTCATAAGTCCGTCGCGCTTGACGAATTGTTGCCACGTGATCGATATTGACGCCCAGCGTCGCCATTCCAAGCCCTTCCGAAAAGCCCTACATCAACCGGGAATACCCCATAGCACACCATCGTACCCCGTCGCCTCAAAGTGGCAAAGTAGCTCGCGCGGCAGCCGCAGCCTACTTTTGAACTTCGATTTCAAACAAATGGGGCCAGTTCTTGCCGGTGACAAACAAGCGGTCGGTCTGCTTGTCGTAAGCGATTCCGTTGAGCACATGTTCGCGATCCGGGCGACTGGCCGCTGGGTAGAGCTGGCTGCAGTCGATCCATCCGAGCACATCGCCGCTGCGGGGATCGATCCGCGCGATGCGATCCGAATACCAGATGTTCGCATAGATCTCGCCGTCGACAAATTCCAACTCGTTGAGCTTGTCGATCAAGCGCCGGCCCTGCTTCACACGAATCCGCCGCACGGGTTTGAGCGTTTTAGGGTCGAGCACGCGAATCGTGCTCGTGCCATCGCTCAGATACAGATGCTGGCCGTCGTTGGTCAGCCCCCAGCCCTCGTGAGAATAGCGCAGCGTGCCGGCCGGAGCCAAAGTCTGCTTGTCGTACAAAAAGCACACCCCCTCTTGCCAAGTGAGCTGGAAGATCTGCTCGCCCAGCAGCGTGATCCCTTCGCCAAAATAATCTGCCGAGAGACTCATGCTCCTGTCGACGACGCCGGTTTCCAAATCGACGCGGCGGAGCGTTGACTGTCCGTAATGGCCGGTCCCCTCATAGATCACACCAGCCTCGACCACCAGCCCCTGAGTAAACGCCGCTGAATCGTGCGGATAGCGAGCCACCACGGTCACCGCGTGGACGGGAATCGGAGCATCACCGGGCATAGCGAGAGACACCACCGCAAACAGGAGCAACCCAGCCACGATGGGCAGAGCGATCCACCAGTTTCTGTTGGACAAAAATTTCGCTCCCGAAGCTGAGTCTGACATGGCAGGAGGTAACAATTCAGAGGCATCAATCCAGATCTTACGATTGGTGCTGCACTTGCAGAACCCTCGTCCATAGAGCACGCGGAGGAAAAACACAAGCTGAGCTTATGAACTGTAGTGCAAGCCCATTGAGCGAGCAAGTGCACG
>JBEBXX010000217.1:0-5008 GCA_040391435.1 Aureliella helgolandensis
GCCCGGTGAATACTCGCTGATCGACCACCTCACGCGTTTCCGCCTGAGCGACTTCAACCTCCATCACGGGAGCCACGCGAGGAGCGACGCGCTCTTGAGCCCCACAACCCGCCAATAAAAGGCACCACCCCAGCAGCATCAATCCACTACTACCAGCAACTCGCGTTGGAATTCCGCACATTCAAATCCACCTCGAAAGGGCAACTACAAGGGGTCACTTGAGCGGTACAGCTACCCCATATCGCCCGACCGTACCATACGCCATTGGGAGTAAAAAAGGGTCAGTTCACCTGCCGATAAAATCGCTACTCGCAATATAAGTCGAATAATCCATCACTGCCACCGAGGACTCGGGAGCATGGCCACACTAAATAACCAAAACTCAGCCACGATCTCAGGCTGCAGCACCAGCTCCACGCCTGTGCAGTGGCTGCTACTAATTTTAAGTCTGCTGATGCTCACCGGCTGCGCGCCACGAGTCATCGTGCGGGCTAACCCACAGCCGAGCGATCGAGGAATTCGCTACTATCGGCCTAAGCCCTACCTGAAGGTCGAACCGGCTGAGGTGGCCATTGAAAAAACCAAACCAAACTCGTACCGGGCCTGGTGCGCATCTCGCTGGTGTATCTTCCAGATTTCAGCGAGGAGTATGCGATCGATGTCCGCAGCGGCTTAGGCATCGCAAACGTGGGGATCAAACTGGAGGATGGTTGGAACTTAACGGAGATTAGCCAGGAGTTGGACAGCCAGGCCGACGAAAACGTCAAGGCTTTTGCCAGCCTCCTTTCGGCCGTGGGCGAAGTGGTGCCGACGGCCGGTTCCCAGTCGGCTGCCCCCGAGGTCAGCTTCACCGTAGCGGCGAGAAATGTCCCCATCGGCTTTTATGAATCGATTATCGGCAGCGACGCTCGCTGCTGTAAGCGACTGTACGGCTTTCGCTACATTGGCTTTGTCCCATTTGCCGGATGTCCCATCGATATGAGCGGCCAGCAGTCAGCCTGCTGCAACGATCCCAATACTGGCTTGTACGGTCTTAGCTACATCGACGGACAGATGCTGTTTCTACCTCTTGACCAGTTGGCTCACCTGCCCGCAAACATCGCCGGCCTGCCAGATGGAAGCCCCGCTTCCCAGACTGTCCCATCCGTAGGTGCCGGCCCAGCGCTGCCACACGCGCCGCAGTTGCTGAGTGGCGACGTGTCGAGTGGCGAAGAACTGAGTGGCGCTGCCTCGACCGCCATTGGCAGGCTTGCCCCGCCGATGGCATTGCCCCTAACCACCGAACAGCTCGTCAGCCTTGAGGTCAACTTGCAGGCGCACTTAACGAGCCACTTCGATGGCGTGGGAGAAGTGCGGGCCACCGGCAGCGGAGATAGAACGCGCGTGCACGTTATCGTCCCGGCCGGGCTGCCGCCTCTACCCATTCAGCACGTTGCCCTGCAGTGGCTAAAGTCTCAATATGGGGCGGAGCGACACATCGATCTAATTCTGTCACCTTGATGCGCACTGCTCTCAAACCACAACTGACGCTGGAACGTTTGCAACGCATTCAAGCCACCCTGGAGCGGCGCGTCGCGGCGCGCGATCCCGACAATATTCGGCAAGTGGGCTTTGCGCCGCATCCCGCCGAGAGTCTCCAGCCCGAGCTGCTGGCTTCACAAGCCCCCGCCACAGCGGCTACCGGCCCATCGCAGGCAGACAAATTCCCTGTCACCGCACAATTTGATGTCAAACAGAAGCTGCAGCGCCCTTCCAGCGATAAACGCATTGACTCCATCGAAGCGGTGCGCCTGCTCGACCGGGCTTCGGGCAACTACTTCAAGCTCAGTCTCCCAACCGACGTACTGCAGACGGAGGAAATCCTGCCGACCGGCGTACGCGTGCAAAGTGGAGACGACTTCGCCACCACGAGCTCGGTGGTGCGGTGGACCAAGGCGGCTCCGGTACCGGCCATTGCAAATTTAGATGACGCGCAAGATTCCCGCTGGCGATGGGGCGTGCTAACTGTGGCTCATCTATTCAACAAACCCGGCTCAGCTACCAGTTATACGCGTGTCGAGCGGATGGCTACTTGCGGCTTGGGACCCGAAACCGTTCGCGGCCAAGTCATAGCCCAAGGTAGAGTCCCCGGCGGCCCAGACATCAGTCTCATTGAAACGGGTCTGGATCGCTTGTGGCTCAGCGGCTTGCTGCCGCAGCCGGCCGGTCCCAGCCTAGCCATTGCCAGCGAACAACAATTGCTCATGTGGATCGCCAGGGGTACCGAGGGGATGTATATCGGAGACGGCGTCTCGCACCGCTGGTGGTGGCAGACTTTCTATCCGCAACTTTCAATACCACAGCTCGGAAGAGTACGACACATCGTTCGCTATCGAGCCATGGCGGAGCCAAGCGGCACGCTCCCCTTTGGTCCGGGGAGCAGTGGTGGCCTTATCGTGGCCGGCGGCATTCCCATCGGTATGCAGATCGCGGCTACCAGCCCTTGGTTCCAAGAGGGTTTCGCGCAGTGCTTCGATGTATCGCTTACTTGGCTCAAAACACATCTCCGCGCCACCGCGCTGGATTTGGTTCATGTACCGCAGAGCTTGCCCTAGTGATAGGGGTAGGGAAGTCTGGTTGAGCCAGACTCCCCTCCCTCAGAACCGTACGTGCGGTTTTCCCGCATACGGCTCGCCAGTTAGTGGTTTCCATCGAGGGATTGAACGTATCCAGAGTGGGCTGTCCGCAGACTACGATAACCACGCTCTGTGAAGTAGGCATTAGGCCAGCGATTGGTGCGAGCTAAACGCTTCGGATTTAACCTGTGGCGTTTCAAAAGTTGTCGACGCAATCGCTTGCGGATCATTCCGTCGTACTTGTCAAAAATGTTCCACGTACAGTGCCGAAAGTAACTGAACCAACCCACCGTTACGCGATTGATCTGGATGATCGTCGCTTCCAGGGATTGGCTCGACTTGCGGGGGGTCAACCTTCGAATCGTGTCAGTCATCTTGCGATGGCTTTTGGCTCGCGGAAAGCGGAACCTGCCACGAAACGAGTATCCGAGAAAGTCAAAACTCTTTTCTCGGCTGTCAACAATGTGTGTCTTCTCGGGATGCAGCGTCAAGCCCGCTTCGGTTACGAAGAGCTTGACTTCCTCTAGAGCCATTTCCGCGTGCTCCTGACTACAACACAGGATTACAAAGTCATCGGCGTACCGAACCATTTCATAACCAAGATCGGCCATGTGATGGTCCAGTTCATTGAGGTACAGATTGGAAAGCAGCGGGGATAGTACCGCCCCTTGCGGAACGCCAGACTCGGGCGTCCACTCACGAAGCTCTTCCAGAATCGATTGATTCAGGAACCGTTCGATCAGTTCCAATACACCGCGATCCGAAATCTTTGATCGCACCAAGTTCATGAGGCGATCTTTCGGAATCGTGTCGAAGTAACTTTTCAAGTCAGCATCGACAACAAAGACATGACCGGTTTCCAGAAGAACTTCGATAACACGCAGTGCATCATGGCAACTGCGACCATGGCGGAAGCCGAAGCTCCGCGGATGGAAATCATTGTCGAAGATCGGTTCGATGACATTGACCAGTGCCGTTTGCACGACTCGGTCTCGAACTGTCGGTATCCCCAGGGGACGCGTTTCATTGCTTCCGGGCTTGGGAATCTGGACTCTTCGCACCGCTTGCGGACGGTAGGTCCGCTCCTTCAACTGCCCGTGCAGTCGCTTGATTTCGGCGATTGTATGTTCGCTAAAATCTTCGGTGCTTTGCCGATCCACTCCTGCTGCACCTTTTTTGCCGACGACCTTGTGGGCCGCTGCGTAAAGGTTCAGCTCACTGGACACCTTGTCAGTCAAGGCATGCCATTTACCTCCTCGCACCCCTACAGTGAGTGCGCTCAACATGCGATCTGTCCAGACAGTTCGATTCGCCCAATCGGAAATCTCACGTGTTGACTTCCCATCGAGTTCTCCAGTACGGCTAGCCGCTGAAAACGGCACTGTCACCGGGATGTAGTCTTTCGGTTTACGTTTCGCTGTCATGGTCTTTCTCGCATCCACTTCCCTACCTCCCTTCGCTCGCACTGGGTTTGGTTCCCGATGGTCATCACTACTATGAAGGCTCTGACTACTGCACTCACTTACTGCTTCAGCCAATCTGTACCGATGACGTTTGATTCGCTCCCTACGTAGGCCGCGTCATATTGCCTATTGGGCCAAGATCCTTATTAAGAGCGATCTAGACTCTTAAAATTTTCGACTCAGATTGTCCACAGGTCTGCTATGGGTGCAGTTCTCCCTGCTTATCTCGATTGAACTTCTGAACATTCCGTCTCCAACAACCGCACTACCATTTCGCTTGCCTCAGTTTGACACGTTACCTGGTTCGGTCACCGTGCAAGCCGTCCTACCGACCGTCCGAATTTAACGAACTGACTTCGCAGTCATCTATGGGCCGTATACGTAGGATCAGAGGTTCACCATTTACGAGTAAGTTCCCCGACAGGTTTGGCCGAATCGAGTTCACAATACAGTTACGGACTGTTCATTCGCCTTTGGTTGCTCTCCACCCTTTCTGTTGAAAACGCAGTTACCATTGGCTACAGGGCGGTAACGGCTTCCCTGATCAGGACTTTCACCCGATAATCCAATCGCCTTCACAGGCGCACTCGTGGACCGCTCCGCGGTCCTTGCTCCTTCCACACCTCACCTCCAGCCTATTTCATTCCCAACCCTGCCATTCTTGCTCATAAATACAGCTTCTGATCGCGGAGCGATAAGCGACAAACGGGCTCCTCTCATTCCCCATTCTGCACTCGCCTACTCAATCAACGCGCAGCGAGTAGTTTAACGCCGAGCCGCAGCAGGCCGCAGATGCACAGGTCACCTGGCCCAGCGCACAGGGCTCTTTTGCATCACCACTCTCACCCATGCGATCGTCGCGGCTTGCGCAGGCGACGGCACGGCCCAACTCTCTTTTCAATCAACCCACTGTCGACGATTCTTAGGGCG
>JBEBXX010000218.1:0-5002 GCA_040391435.1 Aureliella helgolandensis
GAATCGCGTGCAGGCAGCAAGCACATGCTCTTTGACATGAAGCGCCTCGATACGCAAGACAACGTTCCAATGCCCAAGGCGGACAGCGCATCGCAAACCGAAGTCTCCGACGTGCTCATTTCCTCGGACAACTTGATCGGTGCCAACATAGTCGATCGACAGCACAAGACGCTGGGCGTTATTACTGACCTAGCTGTCACGCGCGATGGGGCCTGGGCCCACGCCATCGTCAACATGGACGCGTCGCTAGGCGTAGGCGGCAAGGCCGTTGCGGTACCTCTACCAGCCATCCACACCGAGAGCACGAGTGATAGTGATGCGACTCAAAAGAGCACTTCGTGGCTCGTCGTGGAGGCGGATGTTGCGCGTGCACCGAAGCTGGAAAGCGGCGAGCAATTGGAACTGACGGACGCGGCTTGGCTGCAAAAGAACCTCAATTACTTTGCTGTCGAGCGCTCTGCCACCAGCGGCAATCAATTGAGCGAATCCCAGGCAACCGACGCGCTCACCATCGACAAACTGATCGGTAGTGAGGTCGTTGGGAGCGACGGCGAGCCGATAGCCAGTTTGAAAGCAGTCATATTCAGAGTCCACGGCCAGCCATGCGTTCCGTTCGCAATTCTGCAGTACGCAGACGCACAGGTAGACGATAAGCGCTTCGTGGCCGTTGACTTCTCCAATCTCCAGCTTCAATCTTCCGACCAAGGGAAACCACGCGTTGCCATCCAGCTCGATAAAAGCCAATTGGCCGAACAACAAAAAGTGACGCCCGAGGCGTATCCCGAACTGCGTCTGCAATCTGTTCTCAATCGCGTCGCTGAGCCTCAGCCCTCAGACACGGACGATTCACAGGATTGAAGGCTGATCTCAACCAATCCACAAATAGGAACACATTCTGATGAAACCACTGAACCCAGAATTAACAACTCAACTCGGCGAGCTAGCCGACATGATTGCGCGCAAGCTCGATCGCCAAGATTTTGATTTGCAGGAAACGGCCAAGCCCTACCTAGACGCTCTGGCGCGTGGCGGCTTTGCACGCATGTCCGATGTCAACCTACAAGTGCGACTTGAAAAGTTGGTGCTAGAAAAAGTTCCCGAGTCAGCCATCCATCGCCGTCGTGAAATTTCGGCCATCGCTGGCGAATTGCAGCGGACGTTCGATCGCATCGTGAGCTTTGATACCAATCAGCCCACACCGCCAGAGGAAGACCTAACCAGAATTCGCGGCAGCGCTACTAAGTAGCGTAGCGCTACTATGTAACATCGTTGCCGACTGCACCGCGTGACACGCTTGTTTCTCGTAATAGCGACGGTTGCGACCATTGCTACCATTGCATTATGTAGCCTGTGGCCACAACCCATCGCGGCCGATATTTACCCGTATGTGCAAGTCACGGTGGATGGCACCGCGCGCACATATCGGCTGGCATATCGGCTGGTTGTGCCCCACACGCGTCGACAGCCTCGCGCTCACTATGCGTCAGACCCAGCCAGATCATGCTCTATTTTCAAATGGCATATTTGCTTACTATGTTTAAGAAGCCTGTCTCTGCAGCTGGATGAGTTGTGGACTAGGAGTCCGCGGACAGTTGGGCTGACTTAACCAACGCTGCGGAATACTGGTCCAACGCTACGTAAGCCCACAATCGCTAAACAAACTCTAACTCAAGCAAGTGCCACGTTATGCAATGGATTTGTAGAACGGTTCTCGTTGCCGCAGTCGCTGTGGGTATGTCCGGCAGTACCACTTGTGCTCTCGCTCAGTACGCCCAGGAGGGTACAGTGCTCGCAGCCACAACTGTGCTGAGCGAGAGCATGGCAATTCCCGCGAGCGCTATCCCCAGATCGCTCTTAGAAAACGCCTACGGCGTCGCAATCATTCCGAGAGTTATTAAGGGGAGTTTCGTCATCGGTGCTCGCCACGGTCGTGGGCTCTTGTGCGTGCGAGACGCCAATGGGGTGTGGCACGCTCCGGTCTTTATCAGTTTGACGGGCGGCAACATCGGGTGGCAGATTGGTCTGCAATCCTCGGACATTGTGCTCGTTTTTAAGACGCACAAGAGCGTTCAAGGGCTGTTGGCCGGCAAGCTCACACTCGGCGTAGATGCGGCCGCCGCAGCCGGGCCTGTTGGCCGCCAGGCCTCTGCCGCGACCGACGGCAGCTTGCAAGCGGAGGTTTACTCTTACTCGCGAAGCCGCGGACTGTTTGCTGGAGTCTCGATCGACGGCTCTGTAATCAGCGTAGACCAATTGGCGACTGGCAGCTACTACCGTTCGCCCGGAGCTGGTCAGCCCGTAGTGGTGCCGCCGGCGGCCTTGCAACTGACTCAGACGATCGCGATGCTAGCCAGTCCCGACACGCCGCTCAGGCCAGCGGCCGAGCAATCAAATTTGTTTCAGCAGTATTCGCGCACGGAAGCCGATGTCCTGCGCAGTCAGTTGGCACAGATTGCACCATCGCTATTCCAACTGCTCGACGCGCAGTGGACAACCTATCTGGCACTGCCGGAGTTTGTCTTTAACGAGGCGCTGCCGGTGGAGCAGACCACGTTGGAAACGGTAGTCCAGCACTACGAACTAGTGGCCACCGACGCGAGATTTCGCGAGCTATCTCAACGCCCTGAATTCCAGTCGGTGTTTGGACTGTTGAAGCACTATACCAATGCCTTGCACCCAGGTGCTGCCGGCCTCAACCTACCTCCGCCACCCGCCACTGCATCCGCATCAGCATCCGCACTGCTGCCACCTTAAAACGTTCCCACACCACCGCATCCCAGCACTGCAGCGCACCGGCTAACGCGTCTGGTTACACTGCTGCGCCGTGAACGTTTTCCGGGCAGCGCAGCGGCTCCTTGTAGTGCTGCGACTTGTCGTAGCTTTAGCGGTGGCTAGACTTCATAGGAAGTAAAACGTTGAAGAGGATTTCCGGACCGCGCAAAAGCTTCTGCCTGTGTTCGCTCGACGCTACTATTTTTTTACGCAGAATTCGCCGTTGCATAGTGGAGTCACGAAGAGAGTTCTTCACCGCCCGGGAATAGTTACGTACCGTTTAGTGTGGGGTGGGGCCAGCGAACTCTAAAACTACGACAAGTCGCAGCACTACAAGGAGCTCACTCGCTGCCGAAAAATCCTCTTCAGCATTAAACTATACTTGCTTCAAAGCACCCCTGACAGGATTCGAACCTGTGACCTGCGGATTAGAAATCCGATGCTCTATCCAACTGAGCTACAGGGGCATTGCGAACGAGCTGCCGATTTTTCGGTCGGCTTCCAATTCTATCGACAAGCAGCCGGGCGCACTAGCCAAGCCAAATCAGCCTCGACATGCGAACCGGCCGGCTCCGGCCGACTGACCGGCTGGTAGACAACTAATAACATGCCGGAAGGTGACGCTAAGCCGCTGATAGACGAATGCTGAGCGGCTAGTGGACGACCGCTAAGCCGCTGATAGACGAATGCTAAGCTGCTAGTGGATGACTGACCTGTGACTAACCTGTAATAGTAGCCCGACCCGCTAAATATAGCTCAGTATTCGTGTTTGCCGGTGAGGCTCTCCTCCGGTGGTACGGCGGGGGCTTCGGATTTGACGACTTGGCGAATCGTCCGTTCGCGGACTTCCTTGAGCAACTTGTCCAGCGCCTGGTCGACGGGCATGGCTCCCAGGTCGCCATCGATGCGATCGCGCAGCGCCAGCGCACCGGCCTCGGCCTCTTTGGGACCTACCACGGCCATGTAAGGAATCAACTCCAACTGGGCGTCGCGGATTTTGGCTTGCACCTTGGCTCCGCGGACGTCGGTGGACACGCGCAAACCGGCGGCCACCATCTTGCGCTCGAGCTCCAAGGCATATTCGTTCGTCTTCTCGCTCAGCGGTAGCAAGCGAACTTGCTCAGGGGCCAACCACAGTGGAAAAGCTCCAGCGAAGTGCTCGATAAGCATCCCGACGAAGCGTTCCATCGAACCAAACGGAGCGCGGTGAATCATCACCGGCCGGTGCGTCCCGTTGTCCGACCCCACATATTCCAGTTGGAAGCGCTCGGGCATGTTGTAGTCGAGCTGCACGGTACCAAGCTGCCACTGCCGGCCGATGCAATCCCGGACCATGAAGTCGGCCTTAGGTCCATAGAAGGCCGCTTCTACCTCAACGGCTTGGTAATTCAGGCCGCTCTCCTCCAACACGCGTCGCAGCGCGGCTTCGGCCTTAGCCCAATTCTCATCGCTGCCTACATACTTGTCGCTCTTGGGATCGCGCAACGACAACTGCACGCGATAGTCGTTCAGTCCCACGCTCTCCAACACGAAGCGAGTCAATTCGATCGTATTGCGGAACTCCTCTTCGACTTGATCCTGTGTGCAAAAGATATGCGCGTCGTCTTGCGTCAAGCCGCGAACGCGGAGCATACCGTTGAGCTCGCCAGTCTGTTCATAGCGGTAGACGGTGCCAAACTCCATCAGCCGCAGCGGCAATTGCTTGTACGAACGTGGCTGAGCTTTGTAGATCTGCGCGTGGTGCGGACAGTTCATCGGCTTGACCAAGTAGCGTTCGTGCTGACGCTGCCAAGTCTGCAGGACCGCCACGCGATCTTCAATACTCGACTCTGGGCGATAGTCCGGAATCTCCGCGCCGAGCACTTCAGCCGCGTCGTTCAACTGGCCCTCCTGCTCGAGCGTCAGCCCCTCGGGAGACTGCAAGCGGCTGATCCAGGCGTCGACCAGTCCACCGGCTTGATCGACGAACAGCGGCGGAAATTGGCTGTCGCGATAATACGGGAAGTGGCCGCTGGTCTCGTACATTTCAACTCGCCCGATATGCGGGCTGAAGACTGGTTCGTAGCCGCGGCGGAGCAGTTCGTTGCGCAGGAAGTCCTCCAGCAGCACGCGCACGCGGGCTCCCTTGGGCAACCACAAGCAAAGTCCCTGGCCCACCTCAGGGCTGATTTGAAACAGCCCCATCTTCTTGCCAAGCACGCGGTGGTCGCGGCGCCGCGCCTCGGCCAAC
>JBEBXX010000219.1:0-4996 GCA_040391435.1 Aureliella helgolandensis
GGTGATCTGTGGTTCGTTGGGCATTTTGGCTTCGTTCAACGGACACTATGCGGACGCAGCGATCGCGTTTGCATTTAGTGGTGCCCTATTGGGTTTCTTGGTCTTTAACTTCCCACCCGCCTCAATATTCCTGGGCGATTCGGGCAGTCTGCTGGTGGGAATGGTAGCCGGAGCGCTGTCCCTGCGCTGTTCGCTCAAAGGTACCGCCGGCGTGGCTTTCCTGGCCCCGCTAGCGATTCTTTCTCTGCCTCTCCTCGATTCCTGCATGGCGATCATTCGACGCAAGTTGACCGGACGATCGATCTACACGACCGACCGTGCCCATTTGCATCAGACGCTGCGCAATAAGGGGTTGGGCGATCGAAGTCTGCTGCTGGTCGTCATGGTGCTCTCGCTAATTACGGCTGCTGGCGCTATTGTGGGCCAACTGCTCGGACGTGAGTGGTTGGCACCGATCAGTGTCGCAGTCGTGTTTGGCATGCTGATCGTCACCAAGGCTTTTGGATACGCAGAGGTGGTGCTCATGGCCCGCCGTGGGAGTCATTTTGCTGCCAGCTTTTTCGAACCGGTCAGCCTACCCCACACGTCGGTTCGCCAGCGCGCAGTGCATTTGCAAGGCACGCGGCAGTGGGAGACCGTGTGGCAGACCCTAACGGAATTCGCTGAGGCTGAAGGACTTTGCAAAGTGCATATGGATTTAAATGTTCCCTGGCTGGAAGAAGGTTTTCACGGCACTTGGCAGCGTTGTAAAATGCCCGATCGTCAGGATTGCTGGAACACCGGACTGCCCATTCAAGTGTCACAGCGCTTGGCGGGGCGGATCAACATTGTCGGCATCGCTTCCCACGGCCAGTCGCTCGCAACGCTGTCGAAGTTTGTGCTACTAGTGGAGGATCTAATTCCACAGATCGAATTATTGCTGGGGACAGATATCATCGCGCCGAGAGTTTCTTCCGCGGAGGCTGAACGTGAAGCGAGTGGCGCAGCCGCTAACTTGCACACTCCTGTTGGTCGCGCCCGCGAGAATCTACCCGCGGAGGGACAGTCTGCACAGGAAAGCTCGGCGGTCTTCACTACCAGTCACTGATGGACAGGCCGCAAGTCGACAGCAGTTTCTCGATAGTTAGCCATTGGAGGGTGCTCAGTTATCCATGCCGATTCTAAAACGTGAAGCAGATATTCATCCCGAGGATCTCTTGGTTAGCCCAGTCGCGCTCAGTCAACCCTGGTGGGCCATGTACACGATGTCGCGGCAAGAAAAAAAATTGGCCCGCGAACTGATCAAACTCGACGTCCCCTTTTATGCTCCGCTCATCGAGCGTCGATACCGCTCGCCCAACGGTCGCTTGCGCACGAGCTACGAGCCGCTGTTTGGCAATTACGTCTTCGTATGCGGTGGCGAGGATGAACGCTATCGCGCGATCTGCACCGGTGCCATCAGCCGTTGTCTGCCCATTCCGGCCCCACAGGAATTGGTTGCCGACCTGCTGCAGATCCGTGGCCTTATCAATACAGCAGCACCGCTTTCACCGGAGAGCCGATTGGAACCGGGGCAGCGAGTCCGCGTGCGAAGCGGTCCGTTTGCCGGCTACGAAGGAGTCATTGTGCGACGAGAGAAAGAGGTGCGCCTGCAGGTTTCAGTCCGTTTCATGGATCAAGGCGTGTCGGTCTCGATCGAAGATTGCCAAGCCGATCCCATCTAGTTCTTATCCATCCAACCCTCTTTTTTCGCAGTCAACGTCGTGTACGAATCCATTTTTATCGCCGGTCATCGCGGCATGGTTGGCTCCGCTCTGGTGCGCCGGCTGCAGCGCGAGTCCAATTGCCGTGTTATCGTCCGCAGTCGCCATGAGCTAGATTTGCAGGACCGCGCAGCCGTCAACCAATTTTTCCGAGAAGAGCGGCCCCAGGCGGTGATCTTTGCTGCGGCGCGAGTCGGAGGAATTCAAGCTAACAACTCCTTCCCCGTGGAGTTTTTGGTAGAGAACCTCAACGCGGAATTAGCCACTATCGGTGCCGCCTATGAGCACGATGTGCAGCGGTTTTTGTTTCTCGGCAGCACCTGTATCTATCCGCGTTTGGCGCAGCAGCCAATTTCGGAAAGCCAGTTGCTCAGCGGGCCGCTGGAACCAACCAACGAAGCCTATGCTCTCGCAAAAATTTGCGGTCTCAAGCTCTGCCAATACTATCGTCGCCAGTACGGGGTCTGCTTTCATTCGGCGATGCCCACCAACCTTTACGGCCCCGGGGACAACTACCACCCGCAACACAGCCACGTGCTGCCAGCCTTGATCCGTCGCCTTCACGAAGCGCAGCACAGCGGACTCGATGAAGTGACCATTTGGGGAACCGGCACACCACGCCGCGAATTCCTGTACGTGGATGACCTGGCCGATGCACTCGTACATCTGTTGCTATTAGAAAACCCGCCCGACTGGGTGAATGTAGGCACCGGTGAAGATCAGAGCATTTTGGAATTGGCGGTCGCCGTCGCAGCCGTGGTGGGATTTACAGGCGAGATCCGCTTGGATCCCAATAAACCCGATGGCACTCCGCGCAAGCTGACAGATATCAGTGCCCTCAGAGCAACAGGTTGGCAGCCGCGCACTGGTTTGCGCGAAGGCCTGCAACTGACCTACGAGGATTTCAAACGCAGTTTGGCAGATGGAACCCTACGCTCTGCGTGATCGACCTCCAAACGCAGCACGCCGTCGCTGAGATGCTTGCTAAGTGCATTCGCCCATTCAATCCTTAGAAACTGATTAATTCAATGAAAATATGTTGTGTTGGGGCTGGGTATGTCGGTGGTCCGACTATGGCGATGATCGCCAAGCAATGCCCCGATATTTCGGTACACGTCGTCGATCTCAACGAGGCGCGCATTCGCGCCTGGAATTCGGACAAACTGCCAATCTATGAGCCGGGTTTGCATGCGCTGGTCACTGAAGCGCGCGGCCGCAACCTGACCTTTTCGACGCGTGTCGAAGAGGCAATCACCGAGGCGGACTTGATTTTCATCTCGGTCAATACGCCTACCAAGACCTACGGTATGGGAGCCGGCCGAGCAGCCAATTTAGAGTTCATCGAAAGGTGTGCACGGCAGATTGCTACTGTCTCTAAAGGACACAAAATCGTGGTCGAAAAGTCGACCCTGCCGGTCCGCACGGCCGAAGCCATCAAACGCATTCTGAATAGTGCGGGCAACGGTGCGACCTTCGACGTCTTGAGCAATCCTGAGTTTTTAGCCGAGGGAACAGCGATCGAAGATCTGCTGCAACCCGATCGCGTGTTGATCGGCGGGGATTCGGCCCAAGCCATCGAAGCCCTAGCTGCGATCTATGCGCGTTGGATTCCACGCGACAAAATCCTGACGACCAATTTGTGGAGCAGCGAACTTTCCAAGTTGACGGCCAACGCCTTTCTGGCTCAGCGCGTGTCATCGATCAATGCAATCTCCGCGCTGTGCGAAGCCACTGAGGCGGATGTTGACGAGGTGGCGCGGGCCATCGGCACCGACTCGCGTATCGGCCCAAAATTTCTCAAAGCATCGGTAGGCTTTGGCGGTAGTTGCTTTCAAAAAGACATTCTGAATCTGGTCTATTTGTGTGAGCACTTTGGACTGAAAGAGGTCGCTGCCTATTGGGAGCAAGTAGTCATCATGAATGACTACCAAAAGCGAAGATTCGGCGAGAAGATAGTCAAGACGCTCTTCAATACCGTCTCCAATAAAAAGATAGGCGTGTGGGGGTGGGCCTTTAAAAAGGATACCAACGATACGCGTGAGTCGGCCGCAATTTACGTCTGCCGCGATCTGCTGCGCGAGCGAGCCAAATTGCATATCTACGATCCGCGCGTCAGCCAAGAACAAATCGTGCAAGATCTACAAGCGGCCATGTGCGATAACAATGGTCAACTCTCGACCGTCGATCAACAGCTAATTGAACACAATGTCAGCATCGCCAGCGACTGCTACGATGCGGCCGATGAGGCGCATGCGATCGCCCTCTTGACTGAATGGGATGAATTTAAGGGTCTGGACTTCCAACGCATTTACGATGGCATGCCGAAACCGGCGTTCGTCTTTGACGGACGCAATATCCTCGATCGACAAGCCCTAGCCAAGCTCGGCTTTGAAGTTCATGCAATCGGCAAGTGCTAGTTGCAAGCGTTGGCATGTCGTCGACAATTCTTCATCGTTGATCGTCAGCGGGGGAAGCAGTGCGACTCGCGACATGTGCGGTCCGGTCAGTTGAGGAAGCAGTCGGCGGCGCACGCAGAACTCGGCAAAACGCCTGGCTGTGTCACTTGCGGTCGCTCCGAATTCGATCACACAGCAGGCCCCCTGCCCTTCGATGACCGGCATGCGCCACGCTGCTTCGGCCGCCTGAGCGTCTGCTAAATAATTTTCGACCGCCTGTCGCAATCGCTGGCCAGCCCTGGCTCCGCGTTCGATCCACGGACCGCTTCTCAGTTGCTGCAGCACTTCGCAGGCAACCGCTGTGGCTAGCGGTGAAGCTGCAAAGGTTTCAGATTCCGACCCACGCGGCAGACTCCCCAGCACATCGCTGCGCCCGAGCACGGCTGAGATCGGAGCGAGCCCACCGCCTAGGCTCTTACCCAACACCAACAGGTCCGGTCGCCAGCCCTGTCCGTGAGCCAACGACATATGCCCAAAGCGGCCCAGACCCGTTTGAACTTCATCGGCTATCAGCAGGATTTGATGCTCGTCAGCCAGTCGCCGCAAGCGTTGAAAGAACTCGCCAGGAGGCACGATGATCCCGCGCGCGCCAATAGCGGGCTCGACCAGCACGGCGGAGATGGCCGGCGCATGCCTCGCGATCGCTTGTAGGACGTGGCTCACACACTGCAGTTCGCAACTCGGATAGTGCAGCTTGAGTGGACAGGCCGCACAGTACGGATACTCCTCCGCGCGGCCACACAGCACGTGCTGGGCAAATGGTTCCGGGGGCGGTAGGGGCAGCGTCTGACCCAAGGC
>JBEBXX010000220.1:0-4989 GCA_040391435.1 Aureliella helgolandensis
ATCGAAATGGTCGGGCGGATCATTCAGCAATGGGGCGGTCACGGCAGCGTTCCAGTACCTATTCAATCAGGGAATTCATAGAGCCCTCGATCGCCGCACAACCAACGTCACTCTAAGAGAGTCGAATCTAAATAACAGCACCGGATATGCAAGTGCGGACCAAGCGGCACTTGCACAGTTCGAAGCCTACGAAAGTACTTACGAGAAGACCGTAGGGACGAACAACGAAGTGCTCGGCATGATTCTTAAGAGGGGTGATGCATTTTATTTCACGGACGTGGCATTAGTTTCGACAAAGTTCACCGCCAACATTAGCCTCTATACCAAGGAAGGGACAACGTTGGCTGGATTCACTCATACGCATCCCGACTCAACGTCGTTCAACGGTGTCGACTATGAAACACCGGCTGCCAAGAATTTGCCCTCGTATATGAGGAATAGCGCAGGAAATGCTTATCGATGGAGCGGAGAAGGCGCCGCGCGATATGAAAAGCACGTTCAAGGATTGCAATCATCAGGCTCCTCGCGACCTCTTTCGCAAGAAATCTCAAATCCTTCAAGCTGGGGAATTCAGTCTATTTGCCCGGGAGGTTCGCCGTGTTTGTAAGAATACTAGTCTGGTCATTTTCAGTTATGTGTGTGACGTCACTGACAAGCTGCGCGTCACACCAATCGACCAGCGGAGAGAACTATCGCTTATGCCCAATTGCCGCTCATAACGGGTGGGTTTCTTTTGACCCAACGCAGGAGCAAATGGAGACTCTCATAAAGACATCTTGGGAACCGCCGCCTAGAGATGATTTATTGCTTTGGTTTCACAGAGGTGAGGATCGTGTCCTGATGTGTCTGGTTCCAAGTATCGTTAGAACGCGCCGTGATTCTTCTGGGTGTGGGGTTTCAGCATGGGAGTTTAAGCGGACAAGTGAAGGCTGGAAGGTAGCTGAGGGCGGACAGAAGGTGATTTTCTGCGGTTAGATTCTCCGCTTCAAGTGCTGGCCATCTGAAAACGAGGGCGCTTGCCGTCCGGTGCCTCGATCAGGCCGGCTCGGTGTCGGCTTGGGCGGAAGCTCTTCGAAGTGAAGTGTACTTCGGTGGATCAAGCGCTGGGCATATCACTACTTACTTAGAACCCAGTACATACTCGATTTTCAATGGTAATCCCCCCCTTTTAACTGACAGCAAAAGTGGAGCTAAGCGGCTAGCGCCAATTTCTGCATCGGCGTGATGCCACCGAGCGCCATGTTCGGGCGCTCGTGGTTGTAAGTCCATAGCCAGCGGGTGGCCATGTCCTGCACTTGCTCGATCGAGTCGAACAGGGTTCGTGCAAGCCAGGCGTAACGCACGGTTCGGTTGTAGCGCTCGACATAGGCGTTCTGCTGCGGCTTACCCGGCTGGATATGTTCGATCCGGATGCCCTGTTGCTCCGCCCAAGTCAGCAACGTGCCACTGATGTATTCCGGACCGTTGTCGCAGCGGATCGCCTGTGGCTTGCCACGCCATTCGATGATCTGCTCCAGCGCCCGGATCACACGGGCCGAGGGCAGCGACAGATCAACCTCGATGCCCAGCCCTTCGCGGTTGAAGTCATCCAGTACGTTGAACAGCCGGAAACTGCGCCCGTCGCTGAGCTGGTCGTGCATGAAGTCCATCGACCACACCTGATTGATGGTGCCGGGCACGGCAAGTGGCTCGGGCCGCTCGCGCACGATGCGCTTCCTGGGCTTGATGCGGAGATTCAATTCCAGCTCTCGATAGATGCGGTAGACCCGCTTGTGGTTCCAGCCGAACCCTTTGACGTTACGCAGGTGCAGGAAACACAGACCGAAACCCCAATCGCGATAGGCCGTGGTCAGGCGGACCAGCCAATCCGCGATGCGCGCGTTCTCCGCGCTCGCCTTGGCTTGGTAGCGGTAGCCGGTCTCACTCAAGGCGAACGTCTGGCAGGCGTGCCGGATACTCGTACGCCCGTTCTCCACTGCCCATCGGGCCATCCCCGGCGTTGAGATGGCCTTACCATTTTTTTGCCATAGCCTCCTTCAGCAGCTCGGCGCTGAGCTGCGCATCGGCGTACATCTTCTTCAGGCGCCGGTTCTCGTCCTGCAGCTCCTTGAGCTGGGACATCAGCGACGCATCCATGCCGCCGAACTTGCTGCGCCACTTGTAGAACGTCGCCGAGCTGATGCCGTGCTCGCGGCACAGCTGTGCCGGCCTCGGCTTGCTTGAGTACGGCCAGGATCTGGCTGTCGGTGAATCGGGACTTTTTCATGGAACCTCCTCGGGAAAGACTACGAGAAAATTCCACTTCTGGCGTCAGCTAACCTATGGGGGGATTACCGGGCAACTTCCGACCGAGGCTGTGTAAAAACTCATTTGCGGATGCCTTCCAACAGCGTCGCGTACATTTCGAGCAACCAGCGGCGCAGCAAAAAATTCGCGACGTTCAGGCCGCGATGGCTCGCAGCATGCCCTGGGCACCCATGATCTTGATCATGCGCTTCATGTTGTAGGCCAACACCGCCAAACTGATCTCTGTTCTGACCTTTGGAAGGGTCTTCGTCAGCAGTGGCGTGGTGCCGAGCCACGATTTCAGCGTACCGAAGACGTGCTCCACCGTCTGCCGTCGAGCCACCGCTGCTTGTGGCCTGGCATCAAGCAACATCTGCATCGTCTCCAGCACATGCTCATGCTCCCATCGCGAGATCCGTCGGTAGCTGGAGGTGGTGCACCTTGCTTTCATTGGGCAGCGAGGACACGCGGATGACCAATACTTGTGCAGCGTCAGTCCGTTCTCTTCTGTCGCAAAGCGATGGATCGCACGTTCGCCTGCCGGGCACTCGTACTCATCCGTCGCTGGGTCGTAGATAAAGTCCCGCTTGTCGAACCGGCCTTCGGCCTTGCTATTCGACGTGAGGGGCTTGGGTACCAACGGAATGATGCCGGCCTGTTCGCATGCCAGGATCTCCGGCGCGTTGAAGTAGCCTCGGTCGGCCAGCGCGGTCATGCGCTCGGTGCCAAGGGCATGCTTGGCCTTGATCGCCATTGTCGAGAGCTGTGCACGGTCATTGCCGACATTCGTGACATCGTGGGCAACGATCAGGTGATGTTCCGCATCAACCGCAGCTTGGATGTTGTAGCCAACCGTGCCCGTTCCGCGCCCGCTTGAGGTCATCGAGCGCGCGTCCGGATCCGTCAGTGATATCTGGTGGTCTGGCGTGCGCTGCAACTGCCGCTCGATGGCGTCGAGCTTGTCCATCTGCGTGCTCAGTTTCGCCAGCTTGTCCTTCAGGTGAGGGACGCGACCCTCTGGCAGCAAGGTGGGATCGCGATCTGCCCGATCCAGCTCGGCCAGGTAGCGCGCAACGCTTTCATCGAGCTGTATCCGGCGCGCCTTGACCTTGCCGGCGGTGAAGTTCCGATCCCGGCTATTCACCGCCTTGAGCTTGCTGCCGTCGATCGCGACGATCGCGTGCGAGAAGACCTTCATCGTCCGGCACAGCGCAACGAAGCGGCTGCACACCGCCGTGATCGCGCCGCCGTTGTCCTTGCGGAAGTCGGCGATGGTCTTGAAGTCCGGCGCCAGTCGCCCGGTCAGCCAGATCAGTTCGAGGTTACGTTGCGCCTCCCGCTCCAGCCGTCGGCTGGATTGGATGCGGTTGAGGTAGCCGTAGATGTAGATCTTGAGCAGGGCAGCCGGGTGATATGCAGGCCGTCCGCCGGCGGCGCGGTTGGCTGCCTCGAAGCCAAGTTCACTTAGGTCGAGGGCTTCGACGAAGGCATCGACCACCCGCACAGGGTTGTCTTCGTGGACGTAATCCTCCAGCCGATCAGGAAGCAAAAGAGCCTGAGATCGATCAACTCCATCGACGAATCGCTTCATGCTGAGCACCAATCGACTGATGCTGAAATTTTGCCAGTAGCACGAGGGTTTTCACACAGCCTCGGCCAGAAGCAGACGTTCGGCTGCGACGCCTCCCGCTAACTAGCTTCATCTGTGACCGAGAAACCTGATCACGTAAAATACTGACAAGTGGAAAATATTAGTTGTCAGGCTTGTCTTGGCCGGAGACCGCGAGGTTCCAGAAACATGTTTTCCATGTCGTGTGGGCCAACCTCGGAGGCCATCTTCACGTGCAGCGTCCGCTTCAGGAGATAGAGCTCCTTGATCAGTCGCGGCTGCTGCCCCGGTGCTAACACCATCGGCATCAGGAAGTAGGCGCCCGCCTTCTCAAAAAAGTCCAAGAATCTCTTGAGATTCAAATCGTCGTGCGGCTCTACGGTGAGTGTGCGCGACACCATGGAGACCAATCGTAACTCCGCCAAGTCGACCGGACGTTTAGAGGTCACGACCATCCCGTAGTGAGCTGGGTTTTGGGCAGAGAACCGTCGGATGATGCTTATGTGTATTTCCTCGTCCTTGTCCGCCGTCCCAAACCGATCGCGCCATCTCTCAAAGATCGATTCCGCGGCTTCTCGGTCTTTGAACATTAGCGCCAAGAATGGCGGCGCACGGGGGGCGACCACTCCGTAGGCAGCCCCGGTCCAGCCCGCGCGGTCCCATAGGTGCACGTCAATGACCGAACTGACCTTCACATGGCGGTGGTCTGTGATCTTCGGGGAATCCGCCCTATCGAGGGGCTCACCGCCGACCGGAGTTGGCGTCGAGCAAGGCGGACATTCACGATGCACTATCGGTCTTTCTGGCATCGCGTCGTATCGCGTCGGTGAATACTTATCCCAAGAGGCTAGACGCGACACGCCGCCGAAGATGCGTTGACGGCAAAGACAGAGGGAGCCGATCATCGCCGCGCGCTCCATCGCAGCATCTGTCTCGAACAGCTGCGATGCCGCATTTTTGAAGTTCTTCGTGTGGCAGGTCGCCGCAAATACAGTACCCGCGATCTCGAGCAGCATGGCAATAAAATCGCCGGAACTCGACGGCGATCCAGGAAACACGCCCACTGGCCAGCGGACGCAGGCTCGCATCCTATC
>JBEBXX010000221.1:0-4987 GCA_040391435.1 Aureliella helgolandensis
TCGTCGACAGAGATGGCATCATCGAAGGCTTGAGGTGCATCGTTGACCGGCGTCACCGTAATGGTGATGGTGGCTGTCGACGAGACAAGACCAGTGCTATCGCGAGCTACGTAGGTGATCTTGTCCGTTCCAAAGAAGTTTGGCGCGGGAGTGTAAGTTGTGCCGCTAACCGTCCCCACGGTTACACCGGCGATGGCAGAGACCGATTCGATGCTCAGGGTACGGCCCGCGGTGGCTGTGTCATTGGCCAACGCGTTGCCGCCAACGATGAGCGAGGAATCCTCAGGGATGCTCAGTTGGTCATCTACGGCTGTCGGCGAGGTGGGGTCGGCGATCACGTTGACGGTGATTGGCGCACCGAAGTTAATCAAGTGGGCGGGAATCGGGGTGCGGTTGCCGAATACGGACGTTTCGGAAGTGGGTCGGTCGGAAGCGTTAGGGGTAAAGGTTACCGAGCCCACTGCATCCGCGGTGAAATCGATCGAGTAGAAGGCAACCGGACCAACTGGATCGGGCGAGCTGAAGCGATCGACCGATGCGCGAACTTCGTTGATGTATTCCTGGGCAGGTGTGCTGAGCGTCAACTGGCTAGTGCCGGCGTCGAAGGTGAACTGGTCTGCGGGAATGCCGACCAATTGGAAGCCACGATCGACCGGATTTAAGCCCAGGCCTGCATCGGTGATCGCCGTGATCATGGCGTTGATCATCGGCTGGTACTGCACGATCGTTGGCAAGGGAACAGGTACGCGTCCGGACTCAACGGCAGGGGTGCCGACGACGTCGAACTCAAAGGTCTTGGTGCCGGCGCTGGTGGTAATCGAGAAATACTGACCATCGGAAACCAGCGGTGAGAGCGTGCCGTTGACCTGAATCCCGCCTCCTTGGCCCACGTCTCGAGAGTCGCGGAAGTCCGGCGCAAACTTGATTCCTGAAAAGAATGTGCTTGGCCTAACGTAGGATACGACGTCTAAATTGCTGACACCGAAATCTTGGGCGGCGGAGAAAATGCCATTGAACCGCGCGTAATCTGGGTCGTCTGGATCGGAGATGGTCCGCGCGGAATCGGGCCGAACATCCTGCGCAAAAACAGTGATGCGGAAGGTTTGTCCAATCGGCACCGTATTGCTGCTGAGCGGCACGCCAGACGTATCGGTCAGTTGATAACTGTACTCAACAAAGGGTTCTTCGGTAGTTTCGCCTTCCCCATTAAGGCGATTGATCACAGTCAAGGCGTCCATGGGGGTCAACATTTTGTCGCCGTTGACATCTAGCATGTGCATTAATTCAAAGTCGGTTTCGCCCTCAGCGAACGTGCGCGCCCCGCCTTGATTGAGCGCATTGATGACCAACAATGCGTCGATGGGCGAGACCATGAAGTCTAGATTGACGTCTTCAGCCATGAAATAGTTGTGGTTGGCTGACAGATCCGCCGCTAGCAACCGGCGGCATTCGAGCGATTCGACTCGCAATCGCCGTGCACTGGACGAGGATCGCAGACGCCGTTTACCGCTTAAACTACCGAACAATTTGCCGAATTCTTTTTTCATTACTGCGCCTAATGACGTCGAGGAGTTTGCGAAGTAAACAGACCGTTCGAAGCCGCGTGGCAGCTTCTAGCGTTCCCAAATGTGTGTTTTTTACGGGTAACGCAGGAGCCTAACCCGAGAAGTCTGTCGACGCGTGCATGCCAAATGCCGCGGGATGTTTCAGATTAGTCAAAGCGAGCCCTTTTTGCAATTAAGGCAATCTAGGGGATTTGCAATAGTTGCCATTCTGACGATTTGCGGCCAAGCATTCTCTACAGCCTGCACAATCGGAATATGCCATTCTACGTTAGAGCCACCGGCGAGCGTTAAGTTCCGCAAATTCCGTGGATTTGCCCCAGGAGCCCGCCGAGCCGTGGATCGCTGGTGAAATTGAGCTACATCTGCACCTACATCTACCAGTGAGATCCGTGGGTTTTGGGTGGGTTGGCCGCGGTCTACCGTGAGTATCTACATCTACCAGCAGTCTCTACATCTACCTGCAGTGCGGCTGTGCGGCTCATCGCCAGCTCGGCCTGCGGCCGCTGGCTATGGCCTAGTCTTCTCGCCGGGTGTTCTCGCCGGGTGCTCTCGCCTAGTCTTCTCGCCTAGTCTTCTCGCCGGGTGTTCTCGCCGGGTGTTCAAACTGGGCCAAACCACAGCTCCCAAGCCTCCTCGTCATCGTCCATGTGCGCCAGCAAGCGATCGATAGGGGGGACACCAGCCAACTCAGCCTCGGGCTGGCGCGGCTCGTCTGAGGACTGGCTGTGCAGGCCCGTAAGCTGGCTGTCGAGGCCCGTAGGCTGGCTGTGGAGGGTCGTAGGCTGGCTACGCAGGGGCGCAAACTCACTTTCCGCTTCTCCGCCGGGCTCCCGTCCGCTGCTGGTATGCGAATTGAGATAGTTGATGACTTGCAGCACATCGTTGGCCGTCAGCATGCCATCGCCGTTGGTGTCAATAAATGGCGGGAAAGTCAAATCGGTTCCCACCAAGCTGCGGGCCCCACGCAGGTTGATCTCGTTGATGATCAGCAGCGCGTCGATGGGGGTGATCAGCCCATCATTATTGACGTCTACGGGATTGCTCGGATTATGCCACTGCGATGCACTGGGGCCGAAGCCAAAGTCAACTTCATCGATGACTTGGCCCGCCGTGACGGCTACCATCTGCCGCGCCGAGTGCGGCAGGAGCGGCTGATTGCTCGCCAGGGAGCTGGCCTGAACCCAATACGTTCCCGACGGCAGGGCCGGGAAGCCATAGGTACCCAACGCCGCGGTAGTCGTCGATGCCTGTGGTCCGAACTGTAAATTGTCGAGCTTGACGTTGGTGTTTCGACGGCCCCCAGCAATGATATAGGCGATATCTACCGTCGGGCGAGTAATCGTCAGCGTCGCAACCTGTCCGGTAGCCAGCGCTGGTGTCGTCACTCGCTCCAACAGTTCGCCAGCGGCGTTGTAGGCTTCCAGTTGCCCAACCGCCTGTTCGACCGGAGCGACAACATCGATCTGCACGATGCCGGTCGGCGTGGAAAAGTTGGCTTGCAGCCGCCGCGAATTGGAGGTCCATAGAGATGTGAATGCCTGCAGCGACTTGGAGTATCCGTGAAAGTTTCGCGTCCCCGTGCTCGTCCCCGTGCCGGTCAGGGCTGCGATGCGTCCGTCGCCGTCGGTGCCTACCGAATTCAACGTGTAGCGCGGATCAAATCCAGGGGGTAGGACGCCAGTGGTCAAGTTGTCCGGTTCGACCACCGTCCGCAACTGCAGAGGGTTGCCTTGCGCATCGGTCAGTTCGATCCGCCAGCCGGCTTGTCCGAACTCTCCTGGGTCGGGCGCTCCATTGAGATTGGTATCGATCCAAACCGATCCATTGATGCCAGCCGCCGCGGCGGCAGCGGCGCGGTTCATCCGGCCTATAAACACATTGCTGACGACTCCAGTTTGCGAATCGCGGGCGCGAATCTCAATCTGCTGGACATGGCTGGGCAGAGGGATGCTCAAGTCGAGCTCGGCCTGAGACGCATTGGGTGCCGTGATCGTCTGCCATGGGCCGCTATCAAAGCGGACTTCAACCTCGCGAATGCGATTGATCGTGATCGAATTGCCCAGACCGGATGGGTTTTGATTGGGCAGGCTGCGGACGCTGGCTTGGCCGGTGAATTTGTATGTGCCACTGACGCTGTCCCAGTAGCCGGTGCCGGTCAATTGATGAGGCACGTCGAGCACATCGAAGATACCGTTGCCGTCACGGTCTTGCCAACCGACCATGGCCAGTGTGCTGGGGGGTGACGTGTGCGTTGAGTAGGCGGCATCGAGCAGTCCGCCCGCCGCCATGATGCTCGGCTGCTGTTCAAAGCCGGCCGCTGGATTGTTGGCCGCATTGACGTTTTGAGTATTGTAATAACCACGCTGATCGTAGAACGAACCACCACCGGCGTATTCGTCGCGGGCCCAGAACAGATGCCCGGTCTCGTGGGCGTACGTGGATGCAGGCCGGGTCGAAGGGACGACCATGAACAGTCCACCGGCGAAGGAAAAAGCCCGGTTAAACGAGCCGCCGGCCATAAACTGGCCGTCGCTGTCATTGAGGCTGGGGACGACGAAAATGGTCATCGCCCAATCCGTGCCGAGCTTAACGCGCTGCGCGTGGTTAAAGGCGCGCATGTCGGTTTCGAGACTACCGGTGCGCTCGAAACCGATCGTATTGAGGAACTCGGAAGTCCACAGATAATAATCGTTTGAGCGGCGACTGATGGGCTCGTACGGGGTGTGCACGGGCGTCTGGGCGTAGGTCGTGTCGATCGTGAAACTGAGCGGTGCCAGCGGCGACTTGGTCTCTAGCAGGTCGACCCACCAATCGACCCCTTCTCCCACATTGGCCAGTACTTCTTGGATGTGCTGGGATGTCCAGTTCTCAGTGCTGCTGTCGATCTGGCCAGTGCTCTCCAGCAGCACCGGCGTAACGGCCACGCTGCCCAGCATGAATTCACCCGTATCGGCCGGAGTCGCACCAAATGGCAATCCGGCCAATAAACGCCGCGCCTCGAGCGTCTCTAGCACCAGCCGCCTGTTTCGAGAATCCTTGCCTCGCTTGTGGCGGCGAATAGGGTTAGCGTTGACCATCTACGGTGCGTCCATTTTAGGTGCGTTTAGACTGCGTTTTGGGCGGCGGGCCGGCTGTTACTGCACCGCCCATTGGCTGAGCCCGCGCGGTTTGCCGAGCGGGCCCATGCGTCAACTCAAGCTTACCTGCTTGTGTGGGACAGTCACCAATTCTAATCCATTAAATCTTACCTAATAGGTCCTCCACCAACGCATCGGCCAACGAATCGGCGATTGGCTCATCGCCATCGCCACGATCGTTTAGACCGGCCCAGAAGTCATCCACGGAACTTCCGCTGTTAGCTGCACCGGCAAAGTCGGTAGGCATTGAGAAATCGTCATTGTTGGCCAACAGGGCTTGGTCGT
>JBEBXX010000222.1:0-4974 GCA_040391435.1 Aureliella helgolandensis
GGCAAAGAAATTCTCCAGCGGCGCATGATCCACTACGGTCTCGCCGTTGAGGACCACGGTGACCGATTCGCCGATCATGGTGACATGCATTTGATTCCACTCGCCTAGCGGCTTGTCCATCTTCTTCAGTGGATCTTTGCCTGGCGAGCCTTTGCGGTTGTTCCAAAGTCCGCCGGAGCCCAAAGCGCGGCCCAGACCGCTTGGGTCGGGTTGCGCTGGATCCCAGATTTGGATCTGAGGTGTACCGCGTAGATAGACACCGCTGTCTCCGCGCGGCAGCGCTTTGTACTCGAGCATTAGTTCAAAGTCGCCATAGTCTTTGTCGGTAGTCAGGTAGAGTCCCTTGCCGTCGTTGATCAGTTCGACCTTCTCGACTCGGCAATGCGCGTTGACGTGTTGATTGTCCGGGTCCCCCTTGGCGTTTATCAAGCCGCCTTCGATCGAAGCTCGTTTGTATTCCTGTTGTTCGTCAGGGGTCATGTCCCACAGTTCTTGTGGATCGCGGGTACCCCAACCATACCAACCGCTCAGATCGCTTCCATTGAACAGTGCAGTGAAGCCTTCAGGGGGTGAAACGGACTGGGCCTGCGCCGGCGCGACCGCACTGCACAAGCTGCTAGCCAATGCGATCGTGCACACAGCAGCGATCGACCAGCGGCCTACGGGCCTTATAAAGCATGGGTGGGAGAACATGGATCTCATGGGTTCCTCGAGGGTTGTAAGGTGGGATGGGGGCATGCTCAAGCGGCTATTCTACTACAAGAGCTGCAGCCATGCGCAGCAATTAGAGAGGCGGGCCTACGGGAATTTCGGCGGGCGTTTTTCAGCAAACGCCTGCAGGCCCTCGGTGGCGGCTTCCGTGGTGAAGGCAGTAGCCATAGCTGCCGCGCCACTTGTGAGCAGCGTTGACAACTGCTCGCCGATCATTTCGTTGAGCAATCGCTTAGTCAACTGCAATGATTCAGCGGCGCTGGCGGAGATAGCATCGATCCAGTTGCTGGAGCGGACCCAGATTTGGTCGGTGTCTACCACGCGGTGCACCAGTCCAAGCTGCTTGGCCTCCGGCGCGGTCAACTCTTCGCCGCCGAGCAACATCCGCGCGGCCAGCGATCCGCCGCCGCGAAAGACCAGCAGCGGTGCCACCAAACCGGAAACCAGGCCGACGCGCGTCGATGTGACGCTGAAGGTCGCGCGGTGGCTGGCAACCACTAAATCGCAGGCCAACACCAAGGCTACGCCCGATGCCATCGCCGGGCCATCGACGGCTGCAATGATTGGCGTGGGAAATTGCAGCATCTGCTCGAGTACGGACTTCAACGCTTGCGCATCGCGATGCCACTGGCCGAGCGTATCCTGGCCGCTGCCCGTTTCATGCAACTCTTTCAAATCCAAGCCCGCACAAAAGTGGACTCCAGCGCCGGTAAGAATCACGCCGCGAACCTTCTTCTCTTGTCGCAAGTCATCAAAAGCTTGCGATAATTGCTCGACCATTTCGCGATTCATCGCGTTGCAACGCGCCGCTTGCTCTAAAATAATAGTTCCTGTCGATCCGTTGACTTTGACGGTAATCATCTTCGAGTAATCCTGGACAAGGTTTAAAAAAAGAACATGCTCACGCGGTCTGGGTCTCCAACGCTCTTAGCCAAATGCATTGGACTGTATCTCTTTGCCAGAGGCGGCCGAGTGCAATCGTATAGTTTAGCGAGTCAACAATCGTACTGCAGCGGACCGAACTCCTTTACGCCGCCTGCGGTCCGGGCAGCCCGCTGCGCCATTTTAGTGGCGATCTGTATCTCGGTCGTGTGTGGAGATCTGAGTAGCGGGGGCTCCGGTGCAATTTGGGCCCAAGACGACGATTCTCAGCGACCGGACATTGTGTTCATCCTCTCCGACGATCAGGCTTGGGGCGACTACTCGTTTATGGGCCACCCCCACATCCGCACACCACACCTCGATCAACTGGCCCAAGAGAGCATGCTGTTTACGCGTGGCTACGTGCCCACGAGCCTCTGCCGGCCGTCTCTAGCGACCATCATCAGTGGTTTGTATGCGCACCAGCACGGCATTGTAGGCAACGACCCGCCCCCTACCGCACCGACCGAAACCGGCCGTATGCGAGGCTACCGTACACAGGCCTACCAACGGGATTTAGAAGAATTCCTAAAGCTGCACATCGACCGCATGACCACGCTCCCAGATCGACTAAAACCCTTGGGCTACACCAGCTTTCAGTCGGGAAAATGGTGGGAGGGGAGTCCCGCTCGCGGCGGATTCGACGCGGGTATGACTATTGGTGATTTCTCACGCGGTGGGCGACACGGGGATGAGGGTTTGAATATTGGACGCGAAGGTATGCAGCCCATCGAACAGTTTGTGCAGCGTGCGCGCCGCGATCAGCAACCCTATTTTCTGTGGTATGCTCCGTTCCTGCCTCACGCCCCTCACACGCCGCCACCAGAGCTCCTAGCCCATTACCAGGCGCTAGCCCCCACTGAGTCGATTGCTAAATACTGGGCCATGTGCGAATGGTTCGACCAAACCATCGGCCAATTGCGCGACATCATCGGCCAGCATGGACGACCGGAAAACACCCTCATCGTTTACGTGTGCGACAATGGTTGGATCAACCTGCCGGATCGCAGCGCCTATGCACCTAAAAGCAAGCGCAGTCCCTACGACGGCGGTACGCGGACGCCGATCATGTTGCATTGGCCTGGCCACATTGCTCCGCAGCGCGACGAAGTCAATCTGGCCAGCAGTATCGACTTGATCCCCAGCGTGCTAGCTCTGCTGGGCCTCGCCGCCGATGCGAATCTGCCGGGTATCGACCTTAATGATTCTGAGCAGGTTTCTAGTCGCGACACGCTCTACGGCGAGATCTTCGAGCATGACATACAGAGCATGGACGAGCCCCTGAGCAGCTTGCGCTATCGTTGGATCATTCAAGGCTATCTCAAAGCCATCGTTCCCGATTTGAAGCAGGTGCCCGAGGGAGTCGTCGAGCTCTACGATTTGCAGCGCGACCCGACAGAGGAACATAACTTGGCGGACCAGCGACCGGCCGACGCCGAGCGGTTGATCTCCAAACTGGACGCTTGGTGGCCTTAATTCCAATGCCCTTACATCCCAGTTGTTTGAGCGAAGAACAGCTACTGAAAGAGTGCACACTGCGCAGCGACCGGCGCAGTGGGCCTGGGGGACAGCACCGCAACAAGGTAGAGACAGCAGTCATCATTCTGCATATGCCTACCGGTATTCAAGCTGAAGCCAACCAGCGGCGGAGCCAAGCGGAAAATCGTCGCGAGGCTATCGCGCGACTGCGCTTGACACTGGCTACGCAGGTCCGGTTGGAGCGTCACCCCGAGGGTCCGTCTGCATTGTGGCAACAGCGGTCTCAGGCGGGCAGGCTGAGCGTGTCCAGCAAACACAGCGACTTTGCGTGCTTGTTAGCCGAGTGCCTAGATCAGTTGGAGATTTGCGACTACGCGCTGCCGCAATGCGCCGAGTTCTTTGCAGTGTCCAGCTCGCAACTACTCAAACTGCTGCGCCAACATCCACCCGCCCTGCTGGCGGTAAACGCGGAACGCAAGCAACGTGGAATGCACAGACTCACGTGAAATGGTAGACTGAAGACTGCAGTCACGCTCCCTAGTATTCATCGAAAGCTATTAAAAGCCCATGCGCGAATCCTTGAACGAAACGCTACGCAATTTACGAGAGCAACTGGCCGTAGAGCAGTCGCTGGATGCGGAGCAAGTTGTCTTGCTGCGCCGCGCGGCCGAGGAGATTGAACAAACTCTGGATCGTTCGGATGTCGACTCTCGCGAACTTGCCGAACAGATGCGAAATGATTCGCTCAGTTTCGCCGATACGCATCCTATGCTCGTTCAAACCATAGGACGCGTGGCGGACTTGCTCTCGCAAATGGGAATTTGATTTCCCAGTGCGGCTGGCGGTCTTACTGTTCCATCACATCCGCTTCGCGGACCTTGGCTGCTTCGGTGGCCTCAGCTTCGTACTTCTTGGTCAGCTCTTGGATGTCCTCCTTGAGCTTGTCGCGGTCATCTTCACTGAGCTCTTTGTCCTTCTCAGCTTGATCGCAGATTTTATTGGCGTCGCGACGAATACTGCGTACGGCGATCTTGGCTTCCTCAGCCAGTTCCTTGATGCGCGCCACCATCTTTTTGCGCACGTCAGTGCTCAACGGGGGGATATTGATGCGGATTATCTTACCGTCGTTCTGCGGATTGAGCCCAAGGTCGCTGGCCACGATAGCCTTTTCAATGTCCTTGATGGTCCCGGCGTCGTAGGGACGGATCACTAGCTGACTGGGTTCTGGAGCGGTGACCGAAGCGAGTTGCTTGAGCGGGCTTACCGCCTGGGCAACGCCTTATGCCGCCTAGGAGCAAGCAAACAAGAGCGGGTGATGATGCTGGCCGAGAACTGCGTGGAAATCCTGGAGCTCAATGCGGCTTGCAGCATCACCGGCATGATCAGCGTGACCTTGAACTATCGGCTCAGCGCTGCGGAACAGCTGCATATCGTCAAAGACGCCGCAGCGCGCATCTGGATCTACGATGCAAAATACCATGATCGGGTCATGGAAGTTTGTTCGCAATTGGAACAGCCCCCTTGCCTCATTTGCATCGGCGCCAGCCCACGCGACGGCATCCCCGCCTACGAAAACTTGATCTCCGGCAGCCCGGCGAACCACCCGCCGCTGCGCGCCACAGAGACCGATATACTGTTTCTGGTTTACACCAGCGGTACAACCGGCCATCCAAAAGGCGTCATGCAGGCGCAGGCAGCGCAAGTGGAGCAAGCGCGCATCACATCGAACGCGTGCGGGTCCAACCCGTCGGATCGCCTGCTGGCGGTCATGCCTTACTATCATGCAGGGGTGAACAACATCTACTTGGCTTATGCCTGGGCCGGCGCAGCCGTTGTGCTGCAGCGCTCCTTCGATGTGGAGCA
>JBEBXX010000223.1:0-4972 GCA_040391435.1 Aureliella helgolandensis
GCATTCAAAATAGAGGGGTAGTCTGTGGGATTCTTAAGCTTGGTGGCATGTAGGCTGACGTTGCCCCCCAGGAACTGCTTGTACTGTCGAGTGATCGCTTCCGGGAAGTCGCTGAACAGGTGGATCGAGTCAAATGCGAGTTTGTCTACGAGAGTTTTCAGAGGACCTGGACCGGTCACCGGCGGCTTGTCTCCGGCTATGTCCAGCACCGCCTTGGCCTTTGCGGGCGACATGCCCGCAGCCATGGCGCGGAGGTCGGTGTTTCCAATCCAACTGACGAGAACTCGCGAAGCGGGCATTGCTGGGCCATGTAAAAGAATTTGTGCATCAAGCAAGAGAAATTGTATGTCGGCTGGCGGCGGCACGAAAGACAGGAAGGCTTCAGCCCGGATGCAGCAGCGTTTTACTATAGCAATTGTGCATAGCACAGGCTGGCTGGGTTATCGAGCGCGAATAATCGGGGAGGACCGATAGCACTGGCACGCTTTGTGCGAATGGCCGTTCTCTCGAGGTCCTGATCGTGTGAGCGGCGGTTGATGCAGCTTCGTCCAGCTTCGTCAAGCTCAGCCATTCAGCCATTCAGCCATTCAGCCATTCAGCCACTCAGCCACTCAGCCACTCAGCCACTCAGCCACGCAAGCCGGCGTTGCACGTTCTCGCTCTAGGCGAAACGATCGAACACCGACGAACAATTTCTCTATCAGCGATTTTTTGCAAGTCAGGAAAATTAATGGCCGAACCGATTGCCGACTACGACGTGAAAAAGAACTTGGTGCGGTACGCATGTCCCAATTGCGGCGATCGACTGACATCGGAGCTGGCCGATGCGGGCTTGGAGGATCGCTGTCCCCAGTGCGCGTGCCTATTCATTGTTCCTGGGGCAATCGAAAAGCTGAATGCGGAGGAGCAGTGGCGTATCGCGCGAGCTGAGGAATTGGCGACGCGACGCAGCGCGCAGGAACTCAAGGAGATGAAGCAGCAGTCGGTCAAGGCGCGCACGGTTCACGCTGCGGCGCTCAAGGCGAGTAGCGACAAGAAGCTGCAACTGGATCGCGACCCGCTGTTCGAATGGTGGATCTACGCGGCCATGGCCTCTCTGCTGCTCGCAGTGGCTGCCGGCCCACACATGCTTGCAGCGGTTACGACGGACAAGTCGTACCTGGTCGTGGTGATTATCGCCCTGTTCGTGCTGGGGGTGTTCCTTAACTTTTCGGGGGTCAGGCAATTGCGTATCGAATACGTGTGTGCCGCTGCCTGCGTTGACCTGTTGCAGTCCCCCGAGGGACTGAGGTCGGTCTTGCACGGGCTGCCGGCGGGTATCTTCCATCGCCATGTGCAGGATCTGGGCAATATTGCGCGATACGACGAGAGCTTCACTCAGGACAGTCTGGTCACGCTGCTCTACAGCCGACTGATGGCCAAAGCGAAGGTGGTGGAGATCCTATCGAGCATCCTGGTGTCACTCGGACTGATCGGTACCATCCTGGGGCTGATTGCCATGACGGGAGGACTCTCAGCCACCATGGATTCGCTCAGCAGCGACGACGCGGGCTCGCTGCTCATTGGCATGCGAGCGACGATGTCGGGACTCGGTACCGCATTCTATACGACGCTCGTCGGCGCGTTGTTCGGCAGTGTGGTCTTGAGGCTACTCAATAACGTGTACACGTCCAATGTCGATCACTTGGTGTCTTACGTTGCTTCGACAGCCGAGGTCAAGATTGTACCGCGGCTGAAGCAAATTGCCCGCGCTCGTAAAAGCGGTGTAGGCGGAGGTGCGGTATGAGATCGCTGAGCGAGAACTATCGCGAGTCGCACGCGAATACCCACGAGACGTTTGCCGATTTGGTATTCTGCGCACTAGTGGTGCTAATCCTGTTTGTACTGGCGCTGACTGTGGAGGTCAGCCAGCGAGTTCGAGGCGCGACAGCGGCCATTAAACCGGTGGAAGAAGTAGTCGCTGACGACATGGTCAACATGACGCCTGAGGAGATTCAAGAGCTTTCCAGAAAGTTGCAACAACAGCAAACTGAGCTGACCAAGCTGCGCAGTGAAATGGCAGCTAGTTCGTCCAAGGTGCGCGGTCAGTTAGCGGCCATGGCAGGCGAGCAGCGCTTTACTGGGGCTCGTGAACCGGCGGCACTGTGCGTGGCTTACAACTACAAGACCCAGCGATATCATTTCATCCCGTCGAAGGACTTGAATCATGCTGATCGTCGCGAGTCAGGTGAGTCGAATTTGACGTTCGCTGTTCGAAAGCGTCAGGCGCTGGCCGATAGTGCCCTGGCTGCCAGACAGACTCGCGGCTTCACTCGTGACGAGGTGCAGAGGATCTTTACCGCCATGTCACAGTACAAGGTCGTGACACCAACAACATCGAGCTACACGATAGACGACGACAAAGTCGGTTTGTACTATCACGTGCTACTATGCGAATACATCGCTGGCGACGTGTCGAGCGACGAAGATCATGAAGCCGTGATCGTCAATGCAATACTGGCTATGGGGGAGAACGTCGGTCCGCCGAATGGAGACATGTACCCGCGCTGCGTTATACATGTCGACCAGCAGACACAGCAACTGACTTTGGGCGGAGTCCAGTTGCAGCCTATCGACCTGCGCACAATCCTCCTCTCAGTGGAAGGACGTGGACTTATGCTTGATTTTGAGGGCTATGATGATCAAGCGCCGAAGTGGCTGTACGAACAAGTCCTGGCACCAGCAGGATACGTTGGGAAGACTCCCAAGGCGCCGGCCAGTTAACGCGATTCGCGATTCGCGATTCGCGATTGGCAACTTGGGCGACTTTCGACGATGGCACGCTCGATGGTATGATCTTCTTCCAAACAGGTGACGAACCTAGTCAGTGGCTTTGTCATCATCGACCTGATGGTCGCTGGCGGTTGGAAGCTCGGCGTGGGGACAACTGCTTTGGGAAACGGCTTGTGGTAACGGCGCTGCAAAACAGTGGGGACAACTGCTTGGGAAACGGCTTATGATAACGGCGCTGCAAAACAGTGGGGACTACTGCTTGGGACAATTGCTTGGGAAACGGTTGGGACAACCGTTCTACGATTGCGGCGGGAACGTTAGCTAGAGTTGTGTTTGTCTATGTACGGCGGAGAAGCGAAGTGGCAAAGCAAACTACATCGGAGATCGTGATGCTGTTGCGGATCGTGTTGGTGGATCCACCAAGTGGTGTTGATTTCGGCATTCAACAGGGCAGGGGAAGGGATTACAAAACTATTGCAGTCCAGCGCTCACAGTCAGGCAGTCTGCAACTCGACTGCTCGATCGCGGTCAATGGCAGCCGAGCCGATGGACCGCCAACCTTTGTGGGCCCGATCGCTCAGGGCCCACCTGCGGAACGATTCGTGTACGTCGACGTCGGCAAGTCTGCGGGACAGACCGACAGCGCTTGGGATCGACGTATTAAGATCCCGCTAGAAGGGATCACTTGGCAACGCATCGACTCGGTGTTGGAATCTCCCCACAGGGTGCTGCAAGCTACCATTGCTGGCACGGGTAAGGATGGTGGGCCGAGCTGCGCGACAGTCAAGCCAGGCGATGGATGGCAAGTGGTGAAATAGTCACGAACATCAGTCCCGAAAAAAATCAATCCAGGCGAGCCTGATCAGCCGCGGATTGCTCTCAAAGATCTTTTTAGGTAACCGCATCTCAAAACCTCGCTCTTTGTTGGGGATGCCGTGGTTTGGGAGGGGCTGGTGCGTGAGAGCCGTGGTCGGCTTGCGGCTGCCGTTCAAATTGCGAATCTCCATCCAGTAGGGACTCGTCGGCTCAAGCGGTGCGTCTTCCACTTCGTCCTTCCATAGCCGCACAGTGCCATTGTGAGTCGCTACCGACGCTTCGAGTTTTAACTCGTCCGTCGAGACCCGCAAGCTCTCTAGCCCTCGCAATCGCAGTTGGATCACAACCTCATCTGGCCACTGCTCAGTAGTGCGCTCGATAGTCGCGTCGCCGATGCCACGCACACTGTGAATGACCACTATTGCCTTGCACCCTTCAGACTTTACTTCCAGCCGATCCTCAGACCGTGTGGCTGTGGCTTTCAGCAGTGGAGGGTCGGCGGCATGGCAGACAGCTAATGCCATTGCGAACATTAAGATGACTGCGACCGGGAAAATTCTCATGACGGCTCCATCTTCATGATGGTTCCACGATATAGCGGTGGGGAAATAGTGCGTTGAGTGAGTGAGGTGGCTTGAGTTGGGAGTTTGGCAGGGCCGTCGCCTGCGCAGGCCGCGACTGTTGAATTGGTCGAGGATGCGGTGCAATTGGGCCGCGTGCGTTGGGCCAGTCGACCGGTGCAAGTGCGGCCGGTGCAAGTGCGGCCCGCTGCGCGGCTCGGCGTTAAACTACTAGCAGCGCGTTGAATTAGTGAGGGGGTGCAAATGGGTGGCGGAGACGGCTCGGCCCGAAAAAAACAGGCGGATGACGCAGTTGGCAGCCCAGGTCGATGGCTGGATTTTCTATCCATCCATTTTCTAACCATAGAATGCGACCCCAGACATGTCGGTCCCTGCCGCAGACGGAAGGGACTATGCGGAATGAGTCATTATGCCAGAAGTCATCTGGCGCATAAGGAATCTATTTACCGAACCTTAAGCGTACGGGCTGTACTGGCCCGGCACTGGATGCGGATAGGCGCCGTTTTCGTCGGGCATCGTCGGGGGATTGGAATCGAGCGTATAGCCGTCGATGCCAGGCGCCAACTCGCGACCCTTTTCAAGCAGTTCGTCCCACTTCACGACTTTGCCCGAGTAGCACGCTTCGCGACCAAGGATGGCGGTGAAGGTCGACTTGGCACCGAACTCGCCTTCATTGTAGATCTCGCCGCGCATCAGGGCTTCGATCAGATCGTGCTGCTCCTGCTGGTGTCCGCCCAGTCGCTCGCCGGCGAACTGCCATGCGTTAGGCCCTTGGATTATGCCCGAGGGTTTAGCCGTCCCCG
>JBEBXX010000224.1:0-4962 GCA_040391435.1 Aureliella helgolandensis
TACAGCCAAGCCGTGGCCCAGAGCAGGCCACCCACCGCTAGCGCTAGCCCAACATGGCGGCGCGCGAAATATCTATCGCGAGCGTTCCCTCGACGCTTAGCAGTACGCAGGCTGCGACATGGGTCGCCGGCCAGTGTCGTCACTTTGTCGGCCGCTGCAGTCAGGGAGCTGTCAGGCGAGTTTGTAGGGAAGCTTTCATCACAGCCATAGCTCTTCGCCCATTGCACTGTAAGTTGCTCGAGCTGTGTTTGAGCCGCGTCGCGCGCCGCAAGCGGTGCAGCCGCCCGCGCGACAGGTTGCAAGTCCGCTTCGCACCAGCGCAGCAACTGGGCTAGTCTAGCCGCGTGAGCCTCGCTGCGGTCAGCGGTGCGAGCGCTAGCTTCATCTCGCCAGTGCAGATGCCCGCGAGCATCCACGCGCAGCACGGACCAATCGCAAGCGCTCGTCTCAGCTACCTCGCTGTTCGCGGCTACCTCGCTGTTCGCAGCTACCGGCTTATCGCTCGATGGTTCGGCCGCATGCAACGCGCTGCGGGTTGACACAACCTCAGCAGAGCCTCTCGAGCGGGCAGGCAAACTGAAAAGATACGCAGCCTGCGCAGGCTGCGTCATGTTCAGGTCGCGTAGTTGCCATGCCCAGTCTAGGCAGACTTCTAGGGGAGGTTTACCTAAACGCTGCAGTACCTCTTCGACAGTACTCATGGGCTGCTCGCCTCAGTCAAGAGCTGGCTGCTTCGCGAAACTTGAGGCAAACCAGCACGGTTTGTCCGCAGTTGATTTTCGCAGGCCGGACTTCTGTCGTAAAGACCACGTGGCCATAGGGTTGCACGCATCTACTGGAAACGTGTTGGCCGGCTGAGGCACTTCATGAACAGATTATCCACGCAGGTGGACGATGTAAGTAACTGAAACTGTGATACGATATCGATGCACGTTCAGCTCGCTTGACCATGGTTCTGCCACGGGCATCTGGGCTTGACTCACTTGGAGAGCAATGGAGGTCTGGAAAACAGTTTGACATCAATGCTAGCAAATCTACAATCGCACCTCGTCAGCAACATTGGGTCTGTCCGAGACCCAGCGTGACTGACCATCGCTAATTGCTAAATTCGCTGGAAAGTTAGTGGCCTTTCTTTTCACCCCACGAATTTAGCGAGCGGCAGCAAAGAGTGTTTGGTACTTGTCGAGCAGAATGACCGGTTGGTGTTCTGTGAAGGCCAGCGCTGAACATGTTCTGCATGACCGCTGAGCGGGAGGAGCATGGCAAGGTTTGCCATGAGTGTCAAACAGGAACCAGTTCGCGCATGGTGTGCGCAGACGTTGACCGATGGGAGTGCGCGCCGAGCATGGCACACGACGTGAACCAGAGCGAGAAGGATATCGCCGCTCAAGTGCGATCTGCTTTGGTCGATACGATCAGTGCAGAGCGCTACGAATTATGGATTGCCAAAGATACTCAGTGGTCGTGGAACAGCGGCGCACTGCGCATCTCATTTAAAAACGATTTTGTCTGCCGGCTCGCCAAGCAAATGTTAGCCAAAGATATCTCCGCTGCGGCCCGACAGGTATTGGGCTTTGACGCTGAGGTGTATTTTGAAGCTCAACCTGCGGCGATCGCCGCGGGCGGCCCTGCAACCACTTCCTCAACTGCTGGCTCAACCGGCGCGAAAAAATTGACGCTGTCCTCGACAGCCCTGCCTGCCGCGAGCGCGGCGCTGGCGCACAATAACGATAAGCCTGCCCTGGACGCTAAAGCGGGGCGGGTCGTCCCTTTTTCGAAAAGCGTGGAAACCGAGAGACAGTCAACCGAAAGACAGCCTCCTGAGAGCGTTAAACAACCACACGCGTCTCAGCCGCAATTAAAAGAACCACGTCAACTGTGGGAGCAGTTTGTGCAAGGTCCTTCCAATCAACTCGCCTGGACAACCGCCAACTTGATCGTCTCCGACCCGGGACGCTTGAGCCCCGTGGTACTGCACGGACCCAACGGCTGCGGTAAGTCGCTGCTGGCGGCCTCGGTTGCCGAGCGACTGCGGACGGTCAAACGCATGCGGCGCGTGGTGCATATGTCCAGCGAGCAGTTCACTAACGAATTCATGGAAGGACTGCGCGGAGGTGGTCTACCCATGTTCCGCCGCAAGTTTCGCGATGTCGAAGCCCTCATTCTGGATGACATCCAATTTTTCGTCGGCAAAAAGTCGACTCTAGGCGAACTCAAGCACACTTTGGACAATCTAATGCGGACCGGCAAGCAGGTCGTGCTCACGGCCGACCGCGCCGTGGGCGAACTGCAGGCCTTAGGCAGCGATGTCATCGGGCGGCTCCGCAGCGGCATGGTGACCCCCGTGTTCCCGCTGGACGAAGCCACGCGGGCGGAAGTCCTGCAGCGATTGTTTACGGACGCGGGACTGGAGCTCAGCTTGGACATCGTCAGTCAGATCGCCAGCCGCGCGGCCGGCGACGGGCGCGTGCTCAGCGGCATCGCCAAACGCCTTATTGCCGTCTCCTCACTACACGCTAAGCCGCTCACCTGGGACCAGGCGTGGAACGCGATCTACGATTTGGTACAGTCGACCCAGCCGGTGGTCCGCCTGGCCGACATTGAGCGTGCCGTGTGCAGCATGTTCGGCCTGGAGCCCGACAGTTTGCAATCGAGCAACAAAACTCGTAGCGTTAGCCAGCCGCGCATGCTCGCAATGTTCCTGTCGCGAAAGTACACGCCTGCGGCTTACAAGGAGATCGGCGAATACTTTGGCAAACGCCGCCACAGCACAGTCATTTCCGCAGAAAAGACGGTCGAGACCTGGCTCAGCGAGGATGTTCAGTTGCAGGCCGGCCGCGGCATCACCATTCGCGATGCCGTCCGCCGCGTCGAAGCGCAACTGCAAGTGGGGTGATCCCCCACTTCCTGTTTAGGCAAAGGCCAGTGATTGGCTACGCCATTCTCTGGTAAAGTTTGCGAGCTACGCACATAATGGAGTTCCCGGGTGCGGCAGTGAGATTAGCACTCGCGAGGCTTTGCGTTGGTGCTCGCTCCAGGTCTCCCTCCTCCCTCCTCGCCAAGCTCCCTCCGGCAGACGCTTATGCACTCCGACCATTCCGCAGAATATGAGCCACCGGTTACAGAAGATTGCCAAGACAACGAACGAGCGACGGCTGATGAGTTGCAGTCCTTTCGAGTCCACCTGAGCGCACTAGAGCTGGGTACTCAGGGCGAGCTAGATGAGCTGGCTGACGACAATCTCCCCAGCAGCATTGGGCGATTCCAGATTGTAAAAAGACTCGGCAGCGGCGACTTCGGCTGCGTCTATCTAGCCTATGACAGTCGTCTGAGCCGGCATGTGGCTATTAAAGTCTCGCACTTTGGCGAGCACATGAGTGGTCCGCTACGGGAGCGTTTCATTCGCGAAGCCCACGCCGCCGCGCGCTTGGCTCACCACAATGTTGTTTGTTTGCACGAGTACGGCGAAGATCTAGGCGTACTTTATCTGGTCTACGAGATGTGCCAGGGGCCGACTCTGGCGAAGTGGTTGAGCACTCAGTCCGAGCCGGTTCCGGTGCACATGGCCGCAGCCATCGTCCGCGATATCGCCAACGGCCTAGCCCACGCTCACCTGCGCGGCCTAGTCCACCGAGATGTCAAACCCAACAACGTGTTATTAGCACCTAACCACGACGCTAGCAGTTCCTTACCATTCATACCTCGCATCACGGATTTTGGCCTCGCTCACGATTCGCTCTCGCTAGAGCAGAAGTCGATCACCGCGCGATTGGTTGGAACCGTCGATTTCATGTCGCCCGAGCAAGCTCGCGGCGATCTGCGGAGCGTCACGCCAGCCTCCGACCAATATTCTCTGGGCGTCATCCTGTACCAACTGCTCACCGGCAAGCTCCCTTTCGAAAATGCCGACTTTGTCAAGCACCTGCAGCGCATCTGCCGCGAGCAGCCCCGCTCGCCGCGCAGCATCCGCGGAGACGTGCCGCGCGACCTAGCTGCCATCACCTTGACCTGCTTGAACAAATCACCGGAAGCCCGCTACGCATCTTGTCGCGACCTGGCGCGCGACCTGGATCGCTTTCTACGCGCGTCCCCGGTGCAAGCTCGCCCGCTGCGCGTGCACCAGCGGGCTTGGCGGACGATATGCGCCTCGCCAAGTGTCTCAGCCCTTATTGGCTTGATCATGGTCGGCTGCATAGTCAGCGCCGTCGTATTTTCACAAATGGCCGGCGACCTACGAATCAACCAACTCAAACTGCAAAAGACGCTAGACGATCTGACCGCCAGCGAAGCGATTGCCGTCCAAGCCCGCTTGGACACCGAGCGCGCGTTGGAGGTTGCAAACAAGCAGAGGAATCAAGCCGAGCAACATGCGGAGAAGGCTGTCGAGCAAGCGTATCGAGCGGACGTCTATCGCGCTTACGAAGCGTGGAGCAAGCGTCACGTGCTCGAGACCATCCAACTGCTCGATGCGATTGAGGACCGCGACCCCCAGTTTACGGCACCCGGCGTCGACTTTCGCTTGCTGGCTAATTCCGTCCGCGACACTACCATCCGCCTGGCCAGCCACACCTATCCCGCCACCGACATCAAGCCGATACGCGGCACTCCCTGGCTAGTCTCTGCGGACCAGGGAGGATATTTGTTCTTTCATCATGCCGATAGCGGTGAACTGGTGCATTCCGTTCGCGTCGCAGACGGCACTGACATCCATGCCATCGATGTCAGCCCCGACGGAACCCAAATCGCGGTCGGTGGACAGGGCAGGCTGCTGGGCTTGAATTTTGCCAACGTCTACCGTCTGCAGTGCGGCGACGATGGGTCATGGCTGGGCGACAAAACCGCCGCGTACTTTTCACCGACAGTCGTCGAGTCGCTACAGTTCTCGCCTGACGCCAGCCTGCTGGCCTTGGGCCCACGCTACCTGCCTGTCCTGATCTATAACTGCCAAACCAAAAAAGTCCA
>JBEBXX010000225.1:0-4947 GCA_040391435.1 Aureliella helgolandensis
CTGAATCCATTGCTCCTGTAAATACATGGTGTACGTCATGATCTCTTCACCCTTGAAGTATCCGACGACACCGATGATCAACACCACAATCAGAAACAGGATCGATGTCGAGCGGCGCCGAGGCTCTGCTTTGGGAGCGTCTTCTGGGTTCATGGATAACTCGCTGTGCAAAAATGATTAGAAACGCACGCTTCGCAATTCTAAACATGGAACTGCGCGCTAACAACACTTTCAGCAGCAAAATTGCCTGAGCTTAATAAGCTGCAGCTCAGATCTCGACATGCGTCACTCCGCCGACCTGATCGAAGTGACCGATCTTTAGAACGACACCGCCAGAGCCGGGCATTTGAGCTACAAACGCCGGATCGCAAACCATCATGGGCGGAGCCACAGCGACTGTGACGGCAGTGGCCAACGACGCGGCATAGGAAAGCCCCAGTGACAGCGCGACAAACCACGGCAGCGTTTGCAAGGCTGCCATCTTTAACCGCTTCCGCTCCGCTAGTGAAAGCTGTCGCTCGATAGCGAACTGCTCGATCACATCATTGCGCTCCAGTGGGTTGGTCAGCTCGAGCATGTCCTCAAAGGTGCAGCCGTCGGTCCGCGTTCGACGATGCGCGTTGCACGCCCGCAGCGCAAGTTTGCGTCGATTGAATTCCAGACGCGCCTGGTAGGCGTCGATAGCCCTCTGCTGCCGCTGATGATAGTCGATCAGAATTTTACGCGGCAAACTCGCCGCGGTATCCGCAGCTTTTGCGAGCATGCGCAGCGGTCGATGATACGCGTATAAACGGCGATAAGCCGCAAACACCTCATGCTGAACTAGCTCGACCGCAGCCTCGATGTCTTCACGGGAAGTGAAGATCAAAGCGTCGCCAACCTCGACACACAGCGGCTTGAGATAATAGACCTTAACCCCAGGACGCTTGCCTGGCCCTGCTAAAAACTCTTCCAAACGCGTCTGCACGCATTTGGGAATGTCGTCGGTGATCTCGTCGAAACGATTCTGTTCCGTCACGCTCACGTACAATTTGCCTTTAGGCAAGCGAATAGAAGCTTGGTGTAGATCGATTTCGCGGACCTGCTGAAACGCTCGACGATGCTCATTAACAATGTCCGACCAGCATTCGCATTTCGACGACAACCAGCCATGTCGCGCGAGCATCGTCTTTGCAAATTCAGTGCTTGAATCCTTGGGCGGTACCCAAAGCGGCTCGCCAACCCAAGTGCCAAATGGACTCAGCTCCTGAGCGAATGAAACGGGGGAAGAATCCAGCGGGACGCGCGACGGGACGACTCGCTGAGCCTTAGAGCGAACTTTCGACTCCGACACGGCGGGCACGGGTTGATAAGTAGCGGTCGACATCAGGATTCTCCTACGTATGTGGTCTTCGAATCGAAGCGCGGAAGAGGGACGTATGAGAATCAGTCTACGATATTCGCTTTGCAAATAATACAGATGGGAGGGGCAACTGGAAAATCAATTGAGGGATAAGGGGGTGGGTCTTCGGAGGGAGGAAGGGTGAGGGGTGAGGGGTGAGGGAAGAGGGAAGAGGGAAGAGAGCAAGGGGGAAGAGGGAAGAGCAAGGACCGCGGAGCGGTCCACGACATTGGACTAGTTCTTGGAGTGAGCGTTGAGGGGGAGCAGTTTGACGTTCTTAAACCACACTGGATGCCCGTGGTCTTGGAAGCCAAGATAACCGCTGTGAGCAAAATCTTTGATAGCCCGATTCTTGCCGTCGAGCTTGAATTTATGGTCGCCCTCGATAGAGCGCTTGCCAGGCTGGTCAAATTCATCGCCGTTCAACTCCGACACCAACTGACCGTTGACCTTGACCGAAATCTTAGCACCTTCGCATTTGACCTCGACCGCGTCCCACTTGGCAGGACCATGGGAAACGTGCTGGGTGGGCGGCACGATGTCGTAGATCGCACCGAAGTCATGCACACTCGTCCCCTCACCAGTAGAGATCTGCACTTCGAACCCAGTGTGTACAGGATTGGCCGGATCTTCGACACGGACGAAGATGCCCGAGTTACAGGACTCGGACATTTTAACGTCGCACTTCAAGATAAAATCGCCAAACGGCTTGTCGTACATAATGATGTAACCACCCGACTCATAAGGCTGCATCGAATTGTCGACCACTTTGGACGCAACGGGCTTACCGTTGTTGCATTTCCAGCCGGTGTAATCGGTTCCATTGAACAGAAGCTGCCAGCCCGCTTTCTGCTCTTGCTCGGTCAATTGATTATCGGCGGCCATAGTAGGTGCCAACCATGCCAACGTACAAAGTGATAGTGCCAAAAACGAAAGCGTGCTCTTCATCGGTAGTTTCTCTGGTTAGGGAAGTGAGATGCCGTTAGCGGCCAGTCTGCTTGGCGGCCCGACTCGGTCAATCGCCACGCTAGCAGTGGAGTCGGCTGAGCCTAATAGTGTAATCTGTTTCGGACGCGCGCGTTGCCGGCAGTAACGTCTCGCTGCATTGAGATCGCATGCCGATGCATGGATCGGGAGGACTGGAAGACTGCTCGGATGCTTGGTTGCTGTTGACGTCGATGCGGAGCAGTCCTAGTATCCGCGGCAGTACTACGTTTGGACGTCGTTCTACCGTGGCGGGCTGCCTATTGCTAGTCTCGTTGCGTGCACGCCAGAACCACGTCTGCCCACCGATACTCGCAGTCTGAACTACATCTACCCGACTTACCCACCCTCCACGTCGTAGACCTACAGAGCGGACGCTGAGCCACTGCCGCGGCGGCTCCTCATAACGCCATCGTTTCGACCAGAGGGCCTGACAAAACGAGAGCACGGATGCGATTTCAACGTCCTTTATTGCTGTTGACAGCGGCTGCCCTAAGCCTGTGGGCGACCGAACGCAGCGTCACTGCGCAGACTCAGCTCAGGGCTCCTACCACTCAGCATCACCTGGTAAATATTGCTGCCGGCCAGATGGAGCAAGTCCGCGCGCAGATGCGCAGCTTGTGGGGCGATCGGTTGCAATCCGCCCCAGGAAATCCCGCACAGTTGCAGGTTCAAACCGCAGCCGGAGCGGCGCTCATTGAATTCCGCAGCAACGAACAGCGCATATTGGTGGACGGGCCGCCGGCGGTCGCCGGCGATCTGGTTCGGTTCATCGCCCTGGTAGCCCAACCTACTGAAACCGGGGCCACGCGAACGCTGGCGCTGAATGCCAAGGGACAAACCTCGCTGGCGCAATCGGGGCTGCTGCCCGGGCGGACCTCCCAGTCGCAGACGCCGTTTGGCCTGCCCAGTTTTTCCAGCCAAGATAATTTGCGACCCGCGCCGGGTCGACTGACCGCCGCTCAGCAAGAGGGTGCAGCACCTGCCGCGGGCGGACAAGGGGCTGCTGATGGCGGTGGACCAGCCACGGGGCAACAAGCGCTGCCGCTGCAGCCCTTCGAAGGTGTGCAGGTCGAGATGCTGCCCGAAATTGATGCGATCATCCTTCGCGGTCGCGACCAACAGTTGCAAGATTTGGCCGACATCATCCGGCGGCTCGACGAAGCTAGCCAAGACGCACAGCCCGTGATCGAAGTTCTTCAACTGCAACACACTGGGGCGGCTCCCGTGTCGACATTGATCGCTCAAATCCAACTTGGTCTGCTGGCCAATCGCCAAGGCCGGGCCACGGTGACTCCACTCAATAAACCCAATGCACTGTTGGTCATTGGCTGGGGAGAAGCTCTAGAGGTTGTCAAGGAACTGGTCGCTAAACTCGATGTCCCGGTCCAGGCCGACACACAGTTTGCCATTCGCCAGTTGCGGCACGCGCGTGCGGCTGAGGTGCAGACGCAGCTATCCGCATTCTTCCAAACTCGAGGCGGGCTGGCTCCTACGATCCAGTCCACCATCGACAGTCGCACCAACGCGATTATCATGCATGCATCGCCGCGCGATCTTCAAGAGATCCAGACTCTGCTGGATCAATTGGATGTGCCGCGCGGGCAGGCCATGCAGCAAGCCCGGGTCTTTGAAATTCAACACAGTTTGGCCGCTGATATTGCTCAGTCGTTGCAGACGGCCCTGGGTGCCTCGGGCGTGGGCAATCAAACCAGTTTGCAGTTGGTCGACCGCGAGGGCAAGCCGCTGGCCACTAGCGGAGTTTTGGGAACGAGTCAGATCACGGTCAATGATCGCAACAACACGCTGATTATCGCCAGTGCACCCGAGAACTTGGAGCTGATAGAGCAGTTGATTCAGCAGCTCGATACGCCTGGCATGGTAGCCAAGATTAAGATCTTCCCGATTCTCAACGGCGATGCGGCTGACATGGTGCAAATGCTGCGGTCATTGATCCCGAGTCAAGCTGGCGGGGTCGGCGGCTCGTCTCAACTTTCATCAGCACCCAATGACAGCTCACTGGTACCGCTGCGATTCACCGTCGACGGACGCGGCAACAACATTATCGCGGTCGGTTCTGAGGGCGATCTGAATATCGTTGAAGCCTTGGTTATCCGCTTGGATGAAAGCGATACGATGGAGCGCAAGAGCACCGTCTATCAGCTCAAGAACTCTCCCGCCGTGGACGTAGCTCTGGCCGTCAATGAATTTTTGCGAAGCAAGCGTCAGGTTGAAAACGCGCTACCCATGTCGAGCAATCCCTTTGCGCAGCTTGAAAAAGAAGTTGTGGTAGTCCCCGAGCCGGTGCAAAACAAGCTGATTCTGAGCGCAACGCCGCGATATTTTGATGAAGTCAGCAGGTTGATCGAACAGCTCGACCAAGAGCCACCTCAAGTGATGATCCAAGTTCTGATCGCGGAGATCACACTCGGAAACACCGACGAGTTTGGGGTTGAGCTCGGGCTGCAAAACTCAGTGCTGTTTGACCGCAGCTTGTTAGGAGATTTGCTGACGCGGACGAGCACGGTCAACACGTCGACACCCGCCGGCGTAGTAACGTCGACCACGCAGGACATCGTAGC
>JBEBXX010000226.1:0-4934 GCA_040391435.1 Aureliella helgolandensis
GCCGGCAGAGCCAAGCAGAAAACGGGCAAGGCCATCGCCGTTCGCACGGCCGCCACCATCTCAGGGCTCGGCTCAAGCGATGTCATCATCCACTGCGCACCTGTTTCGTGCACCCACGTCCCCATGTGCGAGAACAACCCGGCGATCCAAAAGGTGCGATACGCGGGAATGGCCAGCGGTGCCCACGCCCGCAGGTTCAGATTGGCACCGCTCGCGGTCTGCAGCGGCCCTGCGCTTGACGGCACCGCATGCGCTGACGCGGCGACATTGGATAGCTCACCGCTCAGCTCAGCTTGGCCAGCCGCTGAGTTGCCAGACGCAGTGTGACCAGCCGCTGTGTTACTAGACACAGTGTGACCAGCCGCTGTGTTACTAGACACAGTGTGCCTACCTGCGCTGGAAGGATCGGCCGTGCCACATCCTGCCTGCGACGGGCCATGCGCTGGCTGCGGATGGTAAGACGATTGGCCCTGGTGGCGATCAAATTCCTGCATGCCCAGCATTGCCTAGTGAAGTCGCAAACGTCGGCGCAGCAGGTTTACCTCCGTGCTGTGGCTGGCAGATCTCTCGCGAGCGACCAGCCGCCGTGTACATTTACTCTAGGTGACAAGCTGGAATTCTCCAAGGCCTGCTGCTACGAAGCCTCAGCCGCGTACCACTCGCAAAGACTCTTCTCAGGCACGGCTAGCTTCAAAACTGGCGCGAAATCGACAAAGCTAGCGTCGGCTTCAGCCAAGATGCACTCGATGGTCGAGCCGGGACTGAGCTTCAACCGCGCTACACCCGCCTGGAAATCACTGCGTTCGGTCCAGTTGCCATCCTGGCAAGCCGGGAGGAGGGAGGCGAGCGCGACGCAGGCCGCGTCGCGCTGCGGAGGATTGGTGGCCAGCAGTGCGTTGAGATCGGGATGCCGCTCGATCAAGCTGGCGAGCTCTTCGGGCAGGCGCCAGTTGCGGACCAGGGCCGCCGCCGCCTGGGCGTGATCCCAGCCAAACAGCTCCTGCTCCAGTTGCGACAGCCGTAGACCTTCGTCGCTGCGACGTTGGATGAGTTTTTCGTAGTGTTCGGGTAGCTCTTTTAACAGCAGCGGAATGGCCATATCCTGCAGCAGCGCGGCGGCGAATAGATCTTCGGCATTGGGAAGTTGCAAAGATTTTCCTAAGATGCGCGCGAAGACCGCCCGCCGCAGCGAGTCCTGCCACAGTTTTTTTAGATCGAATGGACCGAATTTAGGATCGGGAACCAGACTGAAAATGGCGCTCCATAGCGCAAAATTTTTGATCGTCCGGACGCCCACCAAAGCCAAGGCTTGCTTGACGCTGGAGATCTCACGCGTGAATCCGAAGTAGCTTGAATTGACAAATCTCAGCACTTGGCCCATCAGCCCCGCATCGGCTTCGATGGGCTGTGCATATTCAGGCGGTCCGTTGCTCGCATCCTGAGACAGCTCCAGCAAGCGAATCGCCGTTTGCGGCAGCGCTGGTAGCTGAGCCGACTCCAATATTTGCTGTAAATCAATCTTGGGCACAATGCGCTGCGGACTAGCTGAGGTGGTCGGGAGTTCAGGCATCTGATTAAGCATTTCTCTTAGCAAAAATAGAAACGGGTTTTGCCACGGATTTTAAATCCAGGTAGTTTGAACACTACGCTATGGAATGTCGCCGAGCAAATCCGGACGGCTATTTGCTCGCCGCGCCACTGAAATGCAGCTCTTCTCCCCTCGCAATGAGTACAATCGTCATCCATTCGGCAAGGTGGGTATTCACTGCAGCGGCTATGCGTAAGATTGGCGGAGCGCAGCCGCAGGGCACATGAAAAAAACAGGCTGACCGCTAACACGCTGAATTGAGGCAGGTGTCGGATGATCGAGCAATTGACAATTGAAGGCCAAGACGATCGGCAATTGGTCGCGTCGATCGACGCAGCCTGCGACTGGATGGAGCAGATCTACGCTGCGGGACACTATGCCAAAGTCACCGTGCAGCGGCAGTGGTCGATCCACAATCCCACCATTTCCGGCAAGATGGCGCGGCCGTCGGCCTACCGCTGGTACCTGCGTCGCGAACTACTGCGCCTGGCCAAAAAAGGGGCTCGCATCGTAGTCAGCCGCGCTCAGCGGTGCGTCGACTTGAGTTCACCGCGACTGCTGCAAATTATCGACGAGACCGACTTTGACCACACGCTCAAGAAGGCTTTCCTGTTCGGACCCGAGCGAGCCGAACTGTCGATCCAGCGGCTGGAACACTACACCAGCACAGCGGCAGAGGATTTTCAGCGATACGTCTTGCTGACCAATTATCAGATGCACATCGACGCATTTTGCGAGCTGTTTCCCGACTGCCGCCGCCCCGCACGGCTCGACGCGCAGATGCCCGCCTACCACCACGTGGCCCCGGACAGCAGCGGCATCACTATTGTCAATATCGGTGTCGGCCCATCCAATGCGAAAACTCTAACCGACCATATCGCCGTGCTGCGGCCCGACGCATTGCTGATGGTCGGCCACTGTGCCGGAGTGCGCAACCACCAGGAGATCGGCGACTTCGTATTAGCTTCGGGCTACATGCGCGACGACCACGTACTCGATGCGGCCCTGCCGCGCGCCGTGCCGATCGCCCCTAGCTTTTTGCTCAATCGCTACCTAGCCAAAATACTCGATGGCCGCCGACTGCCGTATCGCTATGGAACGGTCTATACCACCGCCAATCGCAACTGGGAGCTAGCCCTGACGGAGACGCTCAAGGAATTGAAGCTCAGCCGCAGCGTGGCCGTCGACATGGAATCCGCTACCGTGGCCGCCAACGGGTTCCGCTACCGCATTCCTTGCGCCACGCTGCTGTGCATCTCAGATAAACCTCTGCATGGCAGTCCGAAGCTGCCTGGTGCGGCTACAACGTTTTATGAAAAGTCCAAAGTGCAACATTTACAAATCGCCTGCGCGGCCCTCGGCATGGCGCGACACGAGTATCCCGACGGCATACCCAACAGCGACTTGCGGGCCATGGACGAACCGCTGTTGGGCGGTCTGGAAACTTGATTAGAAGACTAGGCGATCGGGAGGCTAGGCGATGCCGCTAGAGCGTAGCGTCGATCAGAAAGCCGGGCTTGGTCTCAGCGAGTATCTCGCGCACGGCCGCTCGGTCCGCATCGCTCAGACGCTCGAAACCCTCAGGGGTGCTGCTGGCACTTAAGATTTGCGTCACCCGCTTTCGCACGAATTGCAGCATCGGCTCAGGCAGCGCATCGAATGCCTCGGTGTAGATCAAATAGCTGCACGGGTACTTGAACATGTACTGGCTTAAATCGAATTGTCGCAGACTGCGGCCTTGACTATCCCCGTGCCACTGCGGATTGGCGGGGTCCTCAAACGTCGCGGCGAACTTGCTCTGCCCCTGGATCGGACACTCCAGCTTAAATTCGTCGGCAAACAACATATAACGCACCAGCGCCTCGCCGGCGGCGGCTATGCGGCGCTCCGTCGATGGACTGACCGTGTCGGCGGGTCGATCGAGCGCCTCATTGATCCCTCGGTCGTAGTAGCCCGCTATGCGCGTTTCGAAACTCGCCCGCGCAATCAAATTGTGCATCTGCGTCTGGTGCTCGAGGGTCATCAAGGCCACCATATCGCTGGTGGGACGCATGTATGGAGTCGTATCGAACAACTTCTCCAACTGCTCTCGGTTGCAGCCCGCTTCACGGTCGATGTTTTCAGGCTCGCTGCGGTCGGTCGCAAAGACGTTTCCCATGTGCCGCATGCTGCCATGGCCGCCGGTGACATACCAACCGCCAAAGCGCTCGTCCAAATCGGTCGTGTGATCGGTCACGTAGGTCCGCGTGCCGCTGCGCGGGCGACCATTGTTATCGGCGTAGACGCTGCGCACTAGGTAGCCGGGCACGCCTTGTGTGCGATTGGTGGCGTGACAGGTTAAACACTGGCCTCGATCGCGGACAATCTTGGCAGGTCGAGTCGGATCCTGGTCAACCGTATAGAAGACGGCACCTTGCTGTGGATCGGTCGCCGCAATCTCCACTACATCACCGCGCTGGCACCAGCCCACGTAGACATCGTCGTTAAAGTACAACGCACGCGGCGTGCGAGGACTGATCTTATGCAGTTGCAGCGAGGTTTTGGAGAACACCAAAGTCTGTGTTTCAGGGCTGATGTTGAGCTTCTCTAGCAGGCTCGGCAACCAGCCGTGCTCGGCGGAGTACTCGAGCTCTTCGCGCCCCTCGTCGATCGCGCGCGACAATTCGGCCACCGGATCGTTGGCCTCGCTTTGACCGTAGTCGATCGGCGCCTTTTCGAAATCCAACTGAGCCAGGGCCGGCGTACTAAAGAAGCAACCGGCGGCGACAGTTGCGAGCAGGAGCAAGGCAGGTGGGAATGCTGAGGGTCGCATGGCACTCGCTTTCAGGTGGGAATTGAGGCATTCTGCTGGTTATTCTAAAGCGACTAAATCTGGATGTCAAGGTGCAGATTGTGCCAGCTCGCCAGTGCGTGCTCGATTGAAGTGCGCCTTGCGTGCACTACCTCTCGATCACTGCGCTGCCAACGACCTTAGGCTGCGTCGCCTCGGCACTTGCTCAGCGGCAACCATTGCCCACCTGTTGCACTCGGAATGCTAGCTATAGCTACTACTGAAAATCGTCGCGCAGGTTGCCAGGCGGAGGGTGCCAAAAACCTGTCGCACATTACAATAATAGGAACATCAAGGTAGCCTTGTGCTCGTCGAGCCATAATTCAACCTTGAGGCAGACCGTCGTCCCCAGCGAAGTAGCTAGCCCTCGTTACGCCCGCTTTTTTGCGCCTGAATAAAAAGTGCCGTCCGCCCATGAAAAGAAGCCGATTGAATGGTGAGGTTTCCGGTTGCACAGGCAAGCTACCTACGCGCCGCGGTCTCGGTGGGCTCGTGCTGGTAGCCCTTACCATCAGC
>JBEBXX010000227.1:0-4929 GCA_040391435.1 Aureliella helgolandensis
CCGCCGCGGCCAGGCTGCAATTCGATGCAGAACACCTCTGTACCGGCTGGCATGCGGTTGAGCGGCATGCAATTGCCCACTACCGGCGGAGCACTGGCCCCGTTCTCTACTCGGTCGCCCGCCTTGAGCCCGTCAGGCGCGATGACGTAGCGCTTCTCGCCATCGGCATACACCAGCAGTGCGATGCGGCTCGAACGATTGGGATCGTACTGCACCGAATCGACTTTGGCAGGGATGCCGTCCTTGTTGCGTTTGAAGTCGATGACGCGATACATCTGCTTATGCCCACCGCCACGGTGGCGAGCAGTGATCTTGCCCTGGTTGTTGCGGCCGCCCTTTTTGGGCTTGGGTCGCAGCAACGACTTCTCCGGAACCGCACCCTTGGTCAGTTCGGCGAAATCGCTCACCGATGCATTTCTGCGACCGGCGGAGGTTGGTTTGTATTTGCGAATACCCATCGTACTTACCTAATTTTTGATCTGGCTACTACCAGCCATTGACTACCAGCGAATAACTGCAGCTCGTTAGAAGAAGTCGATGCGGTGCTCAGCGTTGAGCTTGACGACCGCCTTCTTCCAATCGCCGGTCATGCCCATACGCTGGCGATAGCGGCGCGATTTGCCGTGACGATTCTGAGTCATCACACGCTCTACTTCAACATTGAACAACTGCTCCACGGCATGACGCACGTCGGTCTTCGTAGCCTGTGGATGTACCTCAAATGCATAGTGATTGTGGCGGGCTGCGCGGTGCACACCCTTCTCTGTCACCAACGGACGGAGGATTACCTGATGCGGCTCCAGCTTTAAAGTTGGCTTAACTGTTTTGGCTGCACTCATGACTTCCAATTCCACTGCGTTTTCTAAAGCGTTCTAAATGATCTAGTTAGCCACAACTTCAGGAGCACGATAGTGCTCTTGCATTGCTTCCAGGGCCTGTTTGGTAACCAACAATCGCTTCGGTCGCAATACGCTCAGGGCGTTCAAGTCGGCCACCCGAGTGACTTCTACACTAGGAATATTGCGAGCACTCATGTACACCACACTGGAATAGTCGCCCGTTGCCACCAAGGTCGTCACACCCTCTAGACCCAACGACTTAAGCGTCAGTGCAAACTCCTTGGTCTTGGGAGCTTCCATGTCGAGGTTGTCGATAACTACTACTTGACCGTCGTTCAACTTGGAAGCGATGGCCATCCGCGTGGCAAGCTGAATCGCCTTGCGCGGCATGCGGTAATAAAACGATCGCGGGCGGAGCTGCATGGCGTGGCCACCACCGCGGCGCTGCGGCGCTCGCTTGGAGCCAGCTCGAGCGTTTCCCGTACCCTTTTGACGGTACATCTTCTTAGTCGTTCCGGAAACCTCACCACGCCCCTTGGTCTTCTTCGTACCCTGGCGCATGTTGGACATGTACATTACGACCGCATCGTGCAGCAACTGCTTGCTGATCCGCGGAGCGATAGCCGCTGGATCGACGTCGATCTTGCCTACCTCGGCACCGCTTCGATCGTAGATTGGTAATGTGACCATTTCAGACTTGTACTCTAAAAAGCTTCGTTTGTCTCAACTCCCCGCCCGACTGACTGCACCAGCAGCCAACGCAGCAAGGCCTAGCCCACTTTGTTTGTCTCGCGAACCACTACGTAAGAGCCCGTCGGTCCAGGCACCGAGCCGCGAACCAGAATCAGGTTGTTATCCGCATCGACGCGAGCGATCTTCAGATTGCGGACGGTCGTCTTGGTATTGCCGTATTGACCGGCCATCTTTTGGCCCTTGAAGACGCGGCCTGGATAAGTGGCCATACCCGTACCACCGGCGTGGCGGTGACACTTCTTAACACCGTGGGTAGCTCGCTGCCCAGCGAAGTTGTGTCGCTTCATAACACCACTGAAACCACGACCCTTGCTAGTCCCGGTGACATCCACCGCCTTGACCCCGTCGAAGATGGCTGCGGTGACCTGAGCGCCCACTTCGTGAGCAGCCTTGCCACGCAACTCGCGAATGAAACGCTGCGGCTCGCAATTGGGCTTGGCAAGTGCCTCCACCCCGGCGGCGGAGAGTCGCTTGGAGCGCTTGCTTCCGATCGCGGCCAACTGCCCACGCTCAGAGCGGCTCGACAGGCGACGCGGCTTGTCTAGAAAACCGAGCTGCACAGCTTCATAGCCATCGCGTTCGACGGTGCGGACCTGAAGAACATGGCAGGGGCCAACTTCTAATACAGTCACAGGGACAGCCGTGCCGTCTTCCTGGAAAATCTGCGTTGTACCGACCTTGCGGCCGAGGATACCCTTGGTCATTTCTGCTTTCCCGTCAAACGCTTGCCAAATGGGACCGGAGCCGCTGTAGCCCCGAGTTACCCAACTGGCCTCCGTGGCATAGAGCTGGACTCGTTGAATTAAATAATAAATGCAGGGCGGCCGCTAGTAGCGCCCACCTAGGCACACACAAAGATCGCTTGATCCACTGGCGGGGCCAGTTAGCAAGCTACCGTGCCGTTGCCTTGATCTTGATGTCAACACCCGCAGGCAGACTCAACTTATTCAAGGCCTCGATGGTCTTGGCTGTGGCCTGGCGAATGTCAATCAGACGCTTGTGCGTTCGAATCTCGAACTGCTGTCTCGCTTTTTTATCAATGTGCGGACCCGACAGCACCGTATAGCGTTCAATACGCGTTGGGAGCGGAATCGGCCCACGCACCTCTGAGTGCGTTCGCTTGGCGGTATCTACGATCTCCTGAGCACTCTGGTCGAGCACCGAGTGATCGTAAGCCTCCATCCGAATGCGAATAACTTCGTGCGAACCTGCCGACACAGTTTATCCTCTCAACCCATAGCCACGCTAAAACACAAACGTACTCTGCCCTATCCAGGTCATCCGCTAGAGTCGATGTTGGCAGACCAATATCGCTTGAGCTATTCCTCTGAATGGGAAGCACGAGAGTTTATGGACGACTCAGCAAAGCGTCAACCGCAAATGCCACTTTGATTGTGGGGAATTTCTTGTTCGCCTCACAGGAGCGGATAATTGCCCTTTCAATGCCAGCATAAACCCGCCGACTCCCGCCGCACGCGCGGCAGCCGCAAGCTGGAGTGCGAGCTCTACAGGCTGGCACGCCAATCGAACCAAACCATGGCACAGTAACGACTTGCGCAACGGGCCTAGCACGCTAGTGAATGCGATGGGACGCGGCGCAGAGCTAGTCATGACTTCTCATCGGCTCGCGCGGGCTTTTTCGATAGCATTCTTATTTTGTGCGGCCGTTTTCTTGTCAAAGCCACTCGCTCAAGCGCCTTGCGCGAGTACAGGAGCGCGGAACAAGCGGGACTGCAGCTAACAGGGCTAGTTGTGGGCCTCCGTTGGCGAAGCCACGCTGATCGGCCGATTATAACCGATTTGCCAGCCCAAAAAGTGCGTAGCTACGTTGACAAAACGCGCGTTGTAAGCGAGTTTTTCAATTCGTCCCAAACTGTTGTTCTTCGCAGGAATTCGTGATGCCGCTGTTGATCGAGAAACCAAATTGCCCAACTCCACTAGAGGATTGGTCGCAGTTAGCCCTGTCGGTGCCTGAGGTGGTCCAGCCCACTCCCTCGCACTCGCTCTGGAACGTGAGCTTGGACGACGACGATGATGACATCGATGACGCAGATGAAAAGGACGATGACGACGATGCGCCGATCGATATCGATCCGCTCGAGCCAGATGACGCCGACGACGATCCGTTCGATGACTTTGACGATGACGACTTCGACGACGACTTCGATGATGACTTCGAAGAGGAGCTCGACGACGACTACGAAATTGAGCCCGACGACAGCGAGATGTTTCCAGTCGGGGACGACGATGTGGATGTCGACGGCGATGATGACGTTGATGAGTTGATCGACGACTAGTCCGCGCAAGCGCTCGCGAACCGCGATATAATCAGTTGCCCAAGCCAAGCAAGCCAGTCACCAGGAGAGCCGATCGATGAACGCTGTGGAACATGATGTTGTAGTTGTTGGCGGGGGTCCCGGAGGCTACGTGGCGGCGATTCGCGCGGCTCAACTGGGGCTCGATGTAGCCTGCATCGACGAGAATGACGTGTTCGGTGGGACGTGCCTCCGCGTCGGCTGCATCCCCAGCAAAGCGCTGCTCGAATCGACCCACCTGTACCACCAGGCCCAACACGATCTGGCCAGCCACGGCGTGCAGGTCTCAGGCGTGCAGTTCGACTTGGCAGCCATGATGCAGCGCAAGGAAAAGATCGTAAAGCAACTGACCGGTGGCATCTCGATGCTGCTCAAACACAATAAAGTCACGGCCTATAACGGACGCGGTAAGCTCGTGGGTGTGGATCGGGTAGCCGTTAAATCGCCGGCTGGGACGCAGGAGATCAAGGCTAAGCACATCATCCTGGCCACCGGCAGCAAGCCCGCTACCATGCGCGGTATCGAAATGGATGGCGAGCTGATCGGCGACAGCACGACTGCACTGCAGTACGGCGATGTCCCCAAGCGTTTGGTGGTCATCGGCGGTGGTTATATCGGGCTGGAGCTGGGCAGCGTGTGGAGCCGCTTGGGGAGCCAAGTCACCGTGCTCGAAGCCATGGATCGCATCCTGCCCGGACTCGACCTGGAAATCGGGCAGTTGGCCCACCGCACCTTCGAAAAGCAGGGCATTGAATTCCAGACAGGCAGTTGGGTCGAGAGCGCTCGCGTCGACGGCCAGCGCTGCGTCGTGCAGTGCAAAGGTGCCGAGCCGATCGAGTGCGACCGCGTGCTGTTGTCCACCGGCCGCATCCCATGTTCAGATGACCTGGGGCTAGAGAGCGTTGGCATCGAGACCGACAAACGCGGCTTCATTCCCGTCGATGCGCATCTGCAAACCGCCGTGCAGGGCATTTACGCTCTGGGCGACCTGATCGGCGGCGCAATGCTGGCCCACAAGGCGA
>JBEBXX010000228.1:0-4922 GCA_040391435.1 Aureliella helgolandensis
GTCCACGACAAAAATGGAAAGCAGCAAGGACCGGCGGAGCGGTCCACGACAAAGCCGCCGGTAGGGTTCTAACGGTTGTAGCGTGTCGCGCGTCTGCTTTTAAATACACCAGCAAACTATGCGGCTTTTTCACTACAACCGCGCCTCAATTCCACGAAGACATAGAGTGACTGATAACGCGTCCATAAGCACCGAAGCCGAGGTGCACAGACGTTTCCACTTTGCATGTTACCCACGGGGAAGCAAGATGCCGACCTCCGGACATGCAATGCAAACGGAGGGATCCATGCAATTATCGCGACAGACGTTTCGTTGGATGCTCGTCTTAACGGCGATGAGCCGCACTGGCTGCCTACCCGCTCGCAAGTCCTCCATACCTGAAACTTTGCAAGATGCGTGGTACGCACAGCCGTCAACTTCTGGAAATGCCAGCTCAGGCACATCGCAGCCGCCTGCCGAGCAGGCGGCACACGCCGCTGGCGAATCCGCAACGGAGCAACTCAGTGCAACCAGCCAGCCAGCACTGGTCCAGCCCGCAAGCGCTGCTGAGTTCCAAGCGGTCGCCTACGACGCGACCTCCAGTCGCGCCTCCGCTGGCAATGGCTCCGCTGGCTATATCTACATAGCGCAGTCGCCCAGCGATATAGGCACGAGCGAGCCCGATGCACCGAGTGGCACCTACGTGCCGGCCCAGACGCACTCGATGACTGTGCAGCAGCTCGAATCGCTGGCATTATCCAACAACCCAACCTTGCGCGGGCTGGCCGCCACCACCCACAAGGCCGCTGGCTACCGAACTCAGGTCGGCCTGCGCGCCAATCCGAGTGTGGGCTATCAGGCCACACAACTGGCCGACCAAGGCACCGATCAGCACACGGCTTTTATCGAACAAGAATTTGTGACCGGCGGAAAACTGGCACTCAATCGACGCGTCCAAAACGAAGCGGTCCAGGCGCAACTGCACGAGTTGGAGACGCAGCGCATGCGCATCCTGAGCGACGTTCGCTCAAAATTCTACGAAGCGCTGGCGGCCCAGAAACGCATCGAGTTGATCCATGATTTCCAGTCAGTAGTCGACAAGGGGCTCGAGCTGGCCGAGCTGCGCAAAGCAGCTTTAGAAGGCTCGCAGATCGACGTCTTGCAGGCCAAAGTACAGAAGAATGAGATCGATCTAGCTTACCGGCAAGCACACATTGCATTCGACGCAGCCTGGAAGCAACTGGCTGCCCTGGCTGGAGTCGCCGATCTAGCACCGGCACAACTGAGCGGTGAACTGCCGCTATCCGACGAGCCGCTCGACTGGTCGTCGGTCTCCTCTGAGATCCTGAATACAAGCCCTGAACTGCAGGCGGCCCAGGCCCGCGTTAGACAAGCCCGCGCGTTGCTGGAACGCCACGGGGTGCAGGCTATCCCCAACCTGACCATGCAAATGGCCGCCGGGGTCGATCAGGGAACAGACTCGGGTCTGATCAATATTCAGGTCGGGGCTCCTATTCCAGTTTTCAATCAGAATCAAGGCAACATTGCAGCGGCGCGGGCGGAGTACTGCCGGGCGCTGATGGATGTCCAGCGTTTAGAAAACTCGATCGCGGCGCGACTGGCCGGCATCTCGCAGAGCTACCAATCAGCGTCTGTGGCAGTGACCAAATATTCGCAGGAAATCCTTCCCAATGCAGACGAGTCGATGGCGCTGGCCGAAATTGCGTATAAGGCTGGTGAAACCAATTTCGTCCAAGTGCTCATCGCCCGGCGCACTTACTTCGACACCACGTTGCAATTCATCGCCGCACAAACTGAGCTCGCTCAAGCCCGCGCGCGCGTCGACGGCTTCGTGCTTACGGGTGGACTCGATGCGATGAACGACCAGAGCGGCGATGATTCGCTACGCGGTTTAACCTTCAGCCAGCAGTAGCCGAGTTCCATCACTTGCCCAGATGCTCGGTAAACCAAGCTACCATCGCGTCCGTCGCTTGCTGGGCATCCTCGCCACCGAAGCCATGCCCGGCTTCTGGAAACTCGATCAACTTGCATTCGACGCCGGCCTGCTCAAAGGCAGCCTGTATGTTGCGGCTATGGGAGATCGGGACCAGTTCGTCCTTAGCGCCGGCCAGTAGCAGCGTCGGCGGGTCATCGGCCGATACGTGAATCAGCGGCGAGTCGCCTTCGGCCACCGCACTGTCGATCTGCAGTGCCGGAAAGTTAGCGTAAGCGGGCAGTCGATCCGGCGCGTCTTGGGCCATGATCCGCAAGTCGGTGGGAGCCACATAAGCCACGACCGCTTGCACTCGGTCGCTGACCTGCTCGACCGCATCTTTGGAGTCTGGGCTGCCTTCATCCGACGCAGTACCGAGCATCAGCGACAAGTGGCCGCCGGCACTCATCCCATAGACACCAATCCGCTGCGGATCGATATGAAACTTGTCGGCGTTGAGTCGGATGAATCGCACGCTGCGGCGCACATCGGCGACCGCTTCGGCGATCGAAAATTTCGGACTGCTGCCATGCCGCACGGCGAACACCGTGAAGCCCTTATCGGTTAAGGGACGGAACATCTTCTGCGTTTGCTCAGGAGGCGACCAACTGGAGTACCAGCCGCCGCTGACCATGAACAACACCGCGCCTCCATTGGCGTTTTCGGCCGGAGTAAAGACGTCGCACGTCATGGCCAAGCCTAGTTTGTGGCCGTACACCACATCGGGCGTTATCCGCACCGCTTGTTCGGCTGCTGCCGGCATGGATACGCCAAGAAGCAGTGCGACTGCGACGAGGCGGGTTCGCAAAACGGAATTTCGTCGGCTCCACAGGTGAGTTGCGCAGGTCTGAGTCGATGGCAGGCTCAAGGTAGTATTCCTTATTTGATCGTGGGTAGTGCACAAAGCTAGTGGTATCATAGCTAAAGGAGCGGTCCCAGGCACTCACCTGTGTGGATCACTGACCCGGCTGGCCAAACGCAGCTTGGCCGATCTGGAACTTGGTGACTATCCGTCCGCCGATCAAGTGCTCTTGGATAATTTGTTCGATGGTTTCCGGCGTACATCCGCCATACCATGTGCCGTCTGGGATCACCGTCATGATCGGTCCCGCCTTGCAGATGCCGGCACAGCCCATTTTCAGTCGCACGATGCCGCCGCGTCCGTCGAGCTTCAATTCCTTCAGTCGCCGCTTGAGGAACTTCCACGATTGGAGCATCTGCTCGGGGCTGGCGCACTTGCCGCGCCGCTTGTCTAAACACAGCATCAGCATCCGCTGCGCATCGTCAAAGCCCAGTTTCTCGCACTTGTGCCTGGCCGCATTGAGCTTGGAAGAATTCATGGGAAGTTAGAAGCTTTCTGGCGAAAATTCGGATTGACGGCTTTTCGATTCGGCTTATTATTTATTGAGATTCAATTTCAACAAGCTAACTGTTGGTAAAAATCGCGTGCAAAACGAAATTATCATCAACGTCCTGCCGGGAGCCAGCGCGCAGCAGCGGTTGGTTTTGGCGCAAGCTTCAACGATCTGCGGGCTTGAACACATGATCTTGCGCCAGGAGACGTATTCCCCGGACGTGGGTTGGTTCGTGCAGAATCAGGTGGCCATCGAGCCTGGGCAGGTCGCCGCGCTCAAAATGACGCTCTCGCCCGCGATGGTTAATCGCGGTGGGGCTACGGCAAATGCGAATGCCGCCCGCATTTCTCGAGTCGCCAAGGCGGCTGACCGCCACGCCCAGTCGGCTGAATCACCGGTGCTGTTAAAGTTTGAAGCGGCGGGTTAAATCTGTAAGCAGAGACTGCACTTGGAGAATTTCTACGCCGGCAGTGCTACTACTGCAGATGCTGCGATCTAAAACCGGTGCTGCGATCTAAAACCTCTGCCGTGGCCCAGGATCGCTGCGACCCAGCGGGCCGCAGCTCGTTTTCACGCTGACTGCTTTACGCTGACTGCGATCAGCAGGCAATGCGCGCCTCACTTCGCGAGAGTGCGTCGCTCTAAGCGGTCTTTTCGTGCGGCTTAGTCGCCGACGAGGCACCTTCAGAATTGCGCAGCAACTTCGTGTACTCTTCGACGCCCTCTTGCTCTTCGATCAGGATGTCCTCGAGGAAAATCACCAGTGGCCGGTCTCCCTCAGCCATCTCCAGAGCTCGCGAATACATCTCGACGGCTTTGGCTTCGAAGTCCAAGCTGAACTGCAAGACTTCTTGTAGATTGCGCGACTGTTTGATTTCGTTGCGAGTCGCGACAGGCACGCCGCCTAGTGAGACGATTTTACTGCCAACCTTCTGCGCGTGAGTGAAGGACTCTTTGGCATCGTCTAGGAATTTGTCCGCGTAGACTTCTCGCCAAACGCCTTCGCAAATGAAACTCGCTTGCGAGTACTGTGCAACGCCTGTCCATTCGTGCTTGAGGATCTCATTCAAGTGGTCGATGATTGCTTGGTTAGCCATGATGTTTCCTTCGGTTAAAGCCCATGTGCCGTCCCGGTTGCCGCTTGGTAAGTAACGAGAGTGGGCATGTTAGTGAATGCATATTCACTATGGATTCTACCCGCAAAGGTTCCAGCCCGGCAGACCCCCCACCGATCTGAGGCAATTACCGTCCAACGGGCAAGTTGCGCGCAACTAGCTGGCATGGCAACTAACCTTGCGCGGTCGAGCATGAGAATGGGCGGTCGAGCGTTGGGAAATCACTTCGCACTGTGATCGCAGTGGCGTGAACCAACGAAAACCCCTTACGGCCTTGGCTCGCCTGCGTGGTTGCATCGAACCGGTTAAAAAAACAGGCCGCCAGAAGTTTGATCGCACGCTAGCGCGCACGGAGCAACTGCTGGAGGCCTGCCTTGGTCGAACTTTCAGCTTGGGCTCGTTCTGGTCTGTCTCTGCAGGCCGAATTTCTCTGCAGGCCGAATTGCTCTGCAGGTAATTTCTCTACTGGGCGAGTTTGGT
>JBEBXX010000229.1:0-4910 GCA_040391435.1 Aureliella helgolandensis
ATATTGGCAACTGGCAGATCGGCAACTGGCATATCGGCGCGTGGCAAGCCGGCGCGTGGCAAGCCGGCAAGCGTTCCACTGGCGGCGGTTGAGTTGGCGACTAGCGGAAGCTGAGCATCCACATCGCGACCGTTGGCCGACTGGGTACTGGCCACAAAGCGGTTGGCGGAATCCGCATCGCCCACAGGCCCTGCGCTGGCCAGCTGTTGACTGGCTATGCCGCTGGAGTTTGCCAATTGCATCCGCCGGCCTTCGTAGACCATCATCAAGCCCGGTGCCAGCAATAGCAGTAACAGGATGTCGAGATTGCGGATGCAGAAGAAGCGATGGAATACGAAGTAGATACTCAGAAGCAAGAACGACGATAGGAAGACCCACGTCGCCGGTTCTGGGCGTTGGTAATAGAGTAGCAGATGGCTCATAGGCTGTGCCGCAGAGAGCACCTCAACAGTGGAAGCTGACTGTGGGAAGGTTCGGTCAACCGAGTCCGCTCCCTTTCACCCTCCACTTAAGAATAGGCTTCTACGCGCCGTATGCAAGGTCACTCCGGCCAAGTTTGCTGTGGATTAGATCAGCTAACGTGTAAATTTAGAGGGGTTTAAACTGGTATGAGGTCGCACGGCTCTAGCGCGGCTATGAGGAATTGGGCAGCTCGCTGCGCGTCTACTATCGCACGGCGCCTGAATCTGCATCGAACAGCAGCAATCCGCTAGCCTGAAGGTAGGGCACATGCGTCCTCAGCCGCGACCAACTCTGCGTGGCTTTGCCGGGCTGCAGGCGCCGCGCCGACACCGCCCAGGCACTGCCCGGCAATTGAGTGTGGCAGGTGAGATCGGCCAGCTCAATCGCCAACTCAGCGGTCCAATGCTGGGGCTGCGAGCGGACGCTGACGTGCCATTTGGGATTGTACTCGACATATCCACAACAGCGGTCGTAGGTGCGGCCGTCAGCAGAGATGCCCAGTTCGATAGCCGTGCAGTAATCGCGATCGGTATCGAGCGTCAATCGCAGGTGATCGACAGCGTCTAAATCGGCATCGTAGCCGCGCCGCTCCACAGGCGGCGGGCTCTCACCGCTACGCGGAGCGATGATGCCGACATACAGATATTCGTGGTCGAAGCCCCAGCGGACCAATGTCTTTGGGCGCTGTGGATCCGTCGCTCCCGCCTGCGGGCTCTGGCCCTTGTCAAACTCTAGTTCGGCCAGCTCCATGACATCTGCCACTTGCCAAAATTGTTCATCTAGGCTGCCGTCTAACAATGGCGGTTGGTGTGTGCTCTTCGCGCGCACTGCCCAGCGCAGCTCATGCGCTCGCCCCTGTTGCAAGGCCAGCTCTTGTTGGGCCATCTGCGGCCAGCCTATCAATTGCCGCGCGTCAGCTAGACGCCCCACACGTTCTAGTCCAGCCTCGGGCGCGTGCTGCTGAGCCGCCTGCTGACTACGAAACTGTCGCAGCTCCATGTCTGGACGCGTCAACAGCAGTGGTGATTGGGCGTGCGTCACATGCAAGAGCTTTTGCCAACTGCTGTCGCTCACTGTCCCAAGACTTTGAGCAGCATCGAACATCGCGCGATTCAGCGCATCGACTTGCCGTGCATCGGCAGGGCTGGCGGAACTCGCATCACTGGAGAGCGGAATCATTGCATGTGGCGGCGGACTCATCACAGGCATCGCGGCTGAAGCTGTAACCACAGCCAGCGCACTCTGCACGCCGCTCTCATTCGCCAGTTTCACTTCGCCAAATGGCGTCGCATTCCACGATTCGGCTCTGGCTCTACGATTGGTCTGCTCAAGATTTCCCAACGGGTCAAGCGCCGTTCCAGGCTCGCTGGTTGGTACAGCTTGCAAGGGCCCATACGAGCGTTGCAGGCCGTCGGCGCGGCGGGTCTCGAAGCGTCTCCAAGCTAGACTTTCATCGCTAACGCCCATCGCCAACTGATCTAGCCGAGCCCAATCTGCAGCATCCGCGTGCGGTGTTGAGTCGATCAATCGCTGATACACGACTTGACGCTGCGGCCAGTCATGCGTCACGCTCAAGCGATTCGCTAACCGCTGCAGCACTGCCGCACATTCGCGCATCGGCACCGAGCGCATCAAGAAGTCTAGATCGCGCGACCACTGCTCGATGGTCAGACTGTCGACCGGCCTTTGCGCCAATTGCTCAATGGATCGATCGCGATGCACGCGCCCCATCACGAGTTGAAAGTTGCCTATGTTTTTCAGGTGGATTTCGCGCTGCGTTTCCCCGCTGGCTGGGATGGCTCCTAACAACGTATTGAACGAGGATTTGGCTTGGCTGTGAGTCCAGATGGTGCGCATGCTCGTAGTCGTCGCCGCGCTGCGATCTCGCAACGACAGCGGCAATAGACAGTCCCAGATAGATACACCGGTGGTGCGCAGCAGTCGGCCACACTGCTCGGTGTACTGGCCGCGCTCCGGCTCGCAGGTACTGGCCAACTTGCTGACGCTCCACACAGGCAGATCCAGCTCATCTACCATGACCGTATCGACTTCAGTGCTCAGCTTCATGGCGGCCAAGGCCTCCACCTCCAGCGATTGCTGAAGTTCAGGCAGAGGATGCCGCAACCAAGCCTGCCCCAACCAATCGGTCAACGGCTGCGGTGCCAGTTCACTATCTGCAGGCACTTGGCCGAGCAGCACCACGTCGGGGCGCCAGCAGCGGAGGTGCATGGCTAACTGCGCGACTAGTGGGCTGGGGGCGGACTGATCGTTGGACTCTTCCAGCGGCACATGCTCGGCCCCAGCCAGACTCACCTGCGGTGCCACATCGCGATACGCGGCCGACACGCTCGGCAGAAAGTTGGCCTCTTCAATTGGATCGACAGTCTGATAAACCTTGGCTGCTACCGCGAGCTGTTCATCCCAGGCGGCGGCCGCCAGGGGAGCCCAGGGCAGACTCTGCCAATCGCGGCTGACCGCCAACATGCCCAGACGCCGCGAGCTGTTGCGCTGCGCGTACCAGGATTGTCCGCCATCGCGAGTGGCCAGCACCAGTCCCATTGGCCCAATTGCCCAGCCACGATTCTGATCGACAAACTGGATGGCGCTCAACGGCAGAGTCTGGCCAGTGCGGCGGACGTGCCACGTGCCGCCGCGATCTGGGCTCGTCAACACGATCGAGCCGGGTTGGCCACACACCCAGATGGTTTCGCCAATCTGCGAGATGGCCTGCCACTCGCAGAGCTGCTTAGCCGCAGCGCTGAGAGGCACCGCGACGTCGCTCCACAGCAGTCCATCGGGGCTGGCGATCAACTCACCGCGCGCACCGCATGCTAACCAGCTCGAACCGGTGAAGTGTAAACCTCGCAGCGGACGGTTAGGCTCGGCAATGTTCATCAGCGGCGCATCCTGCGATTCGCGACGGGAGGTTTCGATGTAGGCCCGCCCTAGCGAATCAACTACGCCCACCTGGCCGCTACTGACCAATTCAGCAGCCGTCGCATGCCCAATCGGTAGCGGCGTCTGCTCCCCGGATGCCATGCGCTGAACGCCGCGCCAGGTTTGGCCACCATCGAGGCTTTCAAATAGGCCAGTGCGCCACTGTGGACTATAGTCTCCCCAGGCCAAGCAGTAATTCTCTTGGATTCGCACACCGATCAAACGCGGCAGTTGCGGCACCGGCACACTTTGCCACTGGCGACCACCATCATCAGATCGCAGCAGCACGGCATGGCTCATGCGCGTATCGGAACCTATCCATCCGCCGACTGCCAAACCGAATCCCAAGCTTGAAAAGCGCAGACCATGCAAGTTCGCCGTGGTCGAGGTCTCTAGAGTCTCCCAATTCCGCCCACTGCTGTCGCTGCGAATCATCAGCCCTCGGTCACCCACGGCCAGTACATGGTCCTCGCTGAGGATGACTAAGTCATTTAGATTGGCATCGTGCTTGGCCAAGGCAATCCACGAGTCGTTTGGAATGGATGAGGCGCCCACACTATCCCGCTCAACCGGAAGCTGTGCCAGCCCATAGACGGCCCAAACAGCGATCAGACAGCCGGCCACCAGCAGTTGGCTCGCCATGCGACGCGGGCGGTTCAGTTGGTGCAACTTCATAGCAGTTCACATTATCAGTTCTTGGCGACCGCTACGATTTGAATTTCAAACGTAGCCTTGGCCCTCTAGCCGGTGCCTAGCGCAGCGTTGCCGCTCTCGGCGGGTGTCTTGTCTTATCGCATGAGCTCTCTAGATCGTGTTAGTTGTCAACGATCGTCGACGGTAAGCAGCCATGTCTGTGCGCCAGACGTCAGCGAGCGAGCCAGGCTGTGATTGAACTCACATAACACAAAACGCAACGCAAAGTCACTACCAATCCCGCGGCACCCACGCCCGCATAGCACAACGCCCGCATAGCACAACGCCCGCATAGCACGACGCCCGCATAGCGCTGCTGATCGGTCTTGTTGCACCGGCAGTAATCGACTATTGCCCAGTACCCCAGTACCCCAGTACCCCAGTACCCCAGTAGCCGCCGAACCGCAGTCGCCGCCGCCCTTCCTGTCTGGATTACAACCTTCGGAAAACAACTGATGTGCACCCCGCCGGACCGTTTATCGCTAGCACAACTGCAACAGCTCGCCTTACAGCCAGCGCCGCCGGCTGGACGGCTGCTGAATTTGCTAGTCACGATGGGTGACACCGACGAAGAGACGCGGGCCTGGGCCAGTGATGTCTTGCAGAGCGTGCAAGTGCTGCCGCGAGAAGTGGCCGAAGGCGTGGCCGCCCACTGCCTGGATCCGCAGCCTGCGGTAGCCGCTTGGGCCTGCACGTTGTTAGCCAAACTCGAGTCGGATGCGTCCCAGTATCAAAACCACATCGTAGGTTGCTTAAACACTCATCCTTCAGTCTCCACGCGGCAACAGGCCGCTTTGGCCCTGAGCGTGATCGCGACC
>JBEBXX010000230.1:0-4889 GCA_040391435.1 Aureliella helgolandensis
TACATCTGACCTTTCTCCCCACGCAGCGGCTGATTGGAGGATGTGAGTTCTCGGGTTGGTCCACCGTTGTCGCTTAGGAAAAACACCAGGGTGTTTTCTTCAAGGTCTGACTTCCGCAGTTGTGCCAGCACAGCGCCCACACTGGCGTCCATATTGGCAAGCATGGCCGCGAAGATGCGGCGCTGGACGTCCTCGATGTGAGCGAACCTCTGCAGGTAGGCATCTGTGGCCTGCAGTGGACTGTGCACCGCATTGTAAGCCAGGAGTAGAAAGAACGGCTTATCGTCGTGCCGGTCGATGAAGTCTACCGCTTCGCGCGTGAGTGCATCGGTCAAGTATTCTTGTTCGATCACCGGCTGTCCGCCGCGAACGATTGGGTTGTTAGCGTCGTAGTCTGGTTCGTCGTAACGCATGTGGTCTGTGTAGACTAGTCCCTTGCGACCAAGCCAGCGCCCCTTGCTTCCGCCGGGCAATGCCTTGCGGCGCAGCATGCTGGTAACCCCATTCCACGGCGGCGGAACATAGTAGTGACCCTCGTGGGTAAAGCCGAAGAATTCGTCAAAGCCATGCCGCTGTGGATGGTACTCCGCCGAGCCTCCTTGGTGCCACTTCCCGATCAGCCCCGTGGTGTAGCCGGCATCGTGCAGGGACTCTGCAAGCGTTACTTCTTCAGCGGGCAGACCGATGCCTGGCAGTTCATTTTTTGCGCCGGTGGGGTTAAATTCGTATCCGAAGCGTGTTGGCGTTCGCCCGGTGATCAGACCGGCGCGGGACGGGCTGCAGTTAGGTGCGGTAACATAGCCAGCCGTGAATCGAACGCCGCTTTCTGCGATCGAATCGATGTGTGGCGTCGGGATTTCTGGATTGCCTTGGCAGCCGAGCTCGCCGTAGCCGAGGTCATCGGCCAGGAGCACGATAATATTCGGTTGCCGCTCTGCAGCCGCTCCGGCCCCTGGTACAAGCGCCATCGTGACCACGCAAAGCTGCACTAGGAACATACAGCGCAGAGTGTCGTGGATCGCTCCGCCGATCCTGGCTGCTCTACACCAAAACAAGCTCCACCCTCCGCCGTACATATCTGCTCCCGCAGCTTCGTTGGCCATACCTGCTCCCACTACTTGTTGTCGACATCCACACGCGGTCTTGTTGCCGACATCCACACGCGGTCTTGTTGTCGATAACTGCTAGCTTAGCCCCAATTGGGGCTGAGATGTTCAGGCGAGCTAACATTCTCTCATTCGATAGTGAGTCGTTTGCCACCCACCAATAGCTGAATAGAATCGGCTGTTGCTGAGCGTTTTGAGCTTTCCGGGCTATTCGCCGCAAGCAGTCTTGGCCGCAGTTCCCGAGCAAAGCTGCTGTAGGGCTGCATCAAGCGTATGGGTGCTCCATCAATTTCGGTCAATTCCCCGCTCCACGCCGCCTGGTAGAGCAGGTTGAGATCCGTTCGGTCGGCCTCTGTAAGGATGCTGCGAGCGCCGTAGTTCATGATTGAAAACGGACTATCTGTTCCGAACAGGCGGCTTGGCAACCTCGTCTCGCTAATGTTGGCAAAGAAGTGACGCAAGCCGAAGATGTGTCCAATTTCGTGAATGAAAGTTTCGACTTGCTCTTCGGTACTCTGTTCGAACATGGTTGGATACATCTGAAGCTCATGGCGACCGCCATCTGGGAAAAAGGCTGAAGCAAGAACGCAGCCATCGGCATTGCAGTCCGCCGCCCTGAGCATCACGAACTCAAAGTCCGATGCGTCCTCATCGTGGGTGAAGCGCACGGGAGCGGCGTCGCCCCATTCTTCAAGGGCCGCGCCGAACAGCCGTGTGATTTCTGTCTTGGCAGCTTCTGGATTTTCAAAGTACTGCTGAAAGCTGCGCTCTTGGTAGCGATAGCGGAGCGTCACACCCTGAGCCCACAGGGGAATAAAGCCATCTGTCGCATCTACCCGAATTTCAAGCCGGCTGCGATTGCGATGCGTTTCGTAACCCCGCGAATCGGTAATGCAGCGGACATTTTGGTTGTAAATGTGCGTATCGGCCGCAGCCGGAGCCGCCTGAGGATTATCTCTCGCGCGCAACGGGCTTGAATTATCTGCGACAGCTTTCGAACTCTTTTTCATGTTAAATGCCTCGTGCGTGTCTCGTACCGATGACCCCCCACCAGCGATTGCTGTATGCTACCCATTGTAGCTGTCTAGCCCTAACCCCTGTCAAGTGCTGCAAAATAGCCGCTAGTAGAGTTTTTCTTCTCCTCACGTGCACCAGGCTGCTAGGGACGCGTGGCTGGGCGGGCAGAAATCAACTGAATCACTCAGCGAGCTGATACGAAAGTTGTCAGACAGCAAGAGATGCAATGAAAACTTTTGAAGACTGTCGATTTGGTGGCTCCCGAGTCGACTAATATTAAAACGAACATTCACCCCTCTAATCTGGAGACACCAAACATGAAAAGATGGATGTTAGCCGCCTTAATTCTGAATGTGCTGTGCTGCTACGATGCGGCTGTTGGGCAGGAAGCCCCAGCGATGCCTAAGCCGACCCGGGAGCATGTCTGGCTTCAAAAGTTCGTCGGAAAGTGGACAACCGAGGCCAAGGCAACCATGGGCCCGGATCAGCCGCCGATGCAATGCAGCGGAACATTGACCTCGCGGCAGCTTGGCGAATTCTGGGTATGCAATGAAATGCAGGGGGAGTGGTCCGGTGAACCGATGACGGGCATGCAGACAATCGGCTATGACCCAGCCAAACGCAAGTATGTCGGAACTTGGGTTGATTCGATGACGTCATTCATGTGGCAGTATGAAGGCTCCGTGGATCCGTCCGGCAAGGTGTTAACGCTCGAGGCAGATGGGCCGGACTTTTCGGGTGCTGGCGGTCTGACGAAGTTTCAAGACATCTACGATTTCAAGTCGGCTGATGAAATCCTAATGACCTCGCGGATGCTCGCCGCAGACGGGAAATGGGTAACATTCATGTCGGGGACCGCGAAACGAGTCAAATAGCCAGTAAGTCGGAGTCGATTTGTCCAATCGGATCCAGACCAAGGCTGGGTGCATTCGCTGGCAGGCCGATTCAAGGTCCAATTGGACCGCAATGATTGTAACATCAACAAGATATGAAAAACCAACGTAAAAAGCCTCCCATTGCCCCTCTCCAATCAACGCTGTTGAACGCAGCAGTTCTTGCCGCGACAATCGGTTTCGGAAGTAGACTGGCGGCCGATGATAACCAAAGCAAGTCAACGCAGAACGTTGGTAGTACGCCCAAAGCCATAGCGGTAGAGCGGCGATATGCTACGGTCAATGGGCTGAAGCTGTACTACGAAATTCACGGCGAGCGTGGCACGCCTCTGGTGCTGATCCATGGTGGCGGCTCGACTATTGAGTCAAATTGGAGCCGCATCCTTCCCTTACTTGCTGACTCTCGGCGGATAATTGCCATAGAAGAACAGGGACACGGCCATACTCCGGCGATTGATCGTGAATTCACGTTCGAGAACTCGGCGGACGATATTGCAGCGCTCGTTGAATACTTAAATATCAAACGTGTCGATGTTATGGGATTTAGTAACGGTGGCAATATCGCGCTCCGCTACGGGCTACGACACCCTGGGCTCACAAACAAATTAGTCGTTGTGTCCGCCATGTATCGTCGAGATGGAATGGTTAGCGGATTCTGGGATGGCTTTAAGAATCCCGACCTATCGATGATGCCTGAAGCACTCAAACAAGCCGACCTTAAGATCAACCCAGACCCGCAGCATCTTCAACAGCTATTCGCGCAGGATGTAAAACGCATGGTTGATTTTCAGGACTGGCCAGACGGAGACATTGCCGGAATTGGAGTCCCGACTCTTGTTATCGTCGGGGACCAGGACGTGGTCCTTACCGAACACGCGTTGAAGATGACCCAACTCTTACCTGCAGGTAGGCTGATGGTGGTTCCAGGGACACACGGCGATTTTCTGGGTGACGTAATGTCCACTCGACCAGATAGCCAAGTGCCAGCGGCGGTAGTTAAGGTGATCGAAGAATTTCTGGATCAGTAGACCTGTGGTAGCACGCCAGCAGCCGTCCCCGGTGCGCCAGGGGACTAGGCTTGCGAGAAGTTAACAAGACGGAAAATAGGATGAAGGAAAAAAGCGGTTCTAAAATAGCTGGTTGGGTACTAAGCGTAATCATTAGCCTGTTCTTGATCGTGGCCAGTGCTATGGGCAAGTTTACCCAGTGGGAAGGCAAAGCGGAGATGTTTGCCAAATTGGGATGGAGCGAGGAGATCATGTTTACGATCGGTATCGTGGAAGTGGTCATCGGGATTTTATTTCTGATCCCCCGGACTTCATTCGTGGCGGCCATCTTGCTTGCGGCCTACTTAGGCGGTGCTGTCGCGACGCACGTTCGCGTCGGCGACCCGTTCTATTTTCCGATCATCATCGGCGTGCTTGTATGGATCGCCCTCGGACTTCGCATGCCGGAGGTCTTTCAGTTAGCCTTTGCAAGCCACAAACCAAACTCTCTAAAGAAGCATCTATGAAGTACATATTATTGATCTATTCCGAAGAGCAAGCATGGCCGCCAGAGGAACTGAAAGTCGCGCGCGACCAATCGGTGCAGGTGTGTCACGCTCTCCACGAACAAGGCCAGTATCTGAGCGCAGCCCCCCTACACCCGGTTTCCTCAGCCACCTGCGTCCGCGTCCGCCAGGGGCAACGCATCGTCTCGGACGGCCCGTACGCGGAAACCAAGGAACAACTGGCCGGGTACTTTTTGATCGACGTCGCCAGTCTCGACGCAGCAATCGCCGTGGCAGCGAGCATTCCAGGCACGTGGCGCGGCACAACTGAGATTCGTCCCATCGTCGAATTGCCGGGACTACCAAGCGTGTCTCTAGCGC
>JBEBXX010000231.1:0-4874 GCA_040391435.1 Aureliella helgolandensis
GCATCGAGTGACCTTTTGTTTGAGTTGCGTGGACGCTAATTCCAGTCGTCCCTGCTGTCTGGCCCTGTGCTGACCGGCTCATGGCTGACTGGCACAGTGACGGATGGCTGGAATTGCGATGACTGGAACGATGAGTCTGAAAACTGTATTATGCAAATAGTGCGCCGCCGCTCTAGTGGCGGTCCTGTGCAGTGCCGCTGCTAAATCTTCCCTCCTCTTAATATCTATCCGAACGCCCTGTATGACGCAACGCAAATCTGAACTCGCCACACTCGTCAGCGTGGCTCAGTTGCTCGCAGTGGTTTTAACGGTTGCAACTTTGTATTTCGCGCGCGACGTGTTCATAACCCTCGCGCTGGGTTTACTGCTTTCGTTTCTGCTTAGCCCGATCGTCGATCGGCTGCAGCGATGGGGGGTGCACAACGTAGCCGCCGTAGCCGTCACGGCAGGGGTGGCTTTTATACTCCTCGCGGCAGGCTTTACTCTGCTAGCACGCGAGGTCTCCAACCTAGTGAGCGAGCTGCCGCAGCATAAAGAGGAATTGATCTCCAAGGCCCGCGGCGTGGCTGGCTTGACGTCCGGGGTTGGTGGATCGCTCGATGAGCTTGCCACGGAAGTAACTCAAGCGATGGAGAGCGAGGCTGCACCTGAAGGCAAAGCAGCCAAGAATCGTGACGTGGATGGCGCAACTGCCCCCAAGTCCGCCACGGAGCGCGGCACAACGGAGCGCGGCACAGCCGAGCGGGGCGCTGCCGATAGCGGCACTTCTGAACGCGACACGTCTGAAAGGTCGCTGATGCAGCGCTGGACAGACAGTCTGCTGCCGCGCGCTCCGCAGCCGGAGAAGGTGCCGCCCAATGACGGCAAGACGCCCAAAACGCCACTGTACGTACAGCAGGTTCAACGCGACCTGCCCGTGGCTGCCTGGGCCACCACGGCTATTACGGTGCTTGGCCCGCTGACCACGGCCGGTTTGGTGACCGTCTTCGCGCTGTTCCTGTTGATTCACCGCGAGGATTTGCGCGATCGCGCGATCTCCGTCGTCAGCCATGGGAATTACGTCACGACCACCGAAGCCTTGGATGAGGCAGGTGGTCGAATCAGTCGTTACCTGTTAGCCCAGTCGATCGTCAATATTTCCTACGGTGCGACACTTACCGTCGGCCTATTTATTATTGGGGCTACGCTCTCTGAAACCGGCGTGTTTCCCAACGCCATGCTGTGGGGACTGCTGGCGACTTGCTTGCGCTTCGTGCCCTATCTGGGTCCGGTCATCGCCGCTATGTTCCCGCTGACGATCGCCTTGGCTGTATTCCCGGGCTATAGCGTGGTGATCGCGGTGCTGGCGCTCATCGTAGTCATGGAATTGCTGAGCAACAACGTGCTAGAACCGTGGCTTTACGGTACCAGCAGCGGTATTTCCGCCGTGGCGGTCATCGTCGCAGCGGTGTTTTGGGGATGGCTATGGGGACCGGTCGGACTGCTGCTTTCAACGCCGCTCACCGTCTGCCTAGTCGTGCTGGGACACTATGTACCCGGCTTCAAAATCTTCTCGACATTGTTGGGTGAGAATGTCGAAGTAAAAATGTCGATGCGTTTTTATCAGCGTTTGCTGGCTGGCGATGCGCATCGCGCCCGCGAGCTGCTGCTGGACCATGCCGACAAAAACGGGCTCGACGAGAGCGCTGATTTGGTTTTGATACCCGCCATCAAACGCATCCGCAGGGATCATCAGGTTGAGAATTTGAACCAATCTGATTCCAACCGCTTGTTGTCCCTGACCGGTGGTTTGATCGCAGACCTAGAATCCCATCTGTTTCCTCAACCAGACGGTGAAGCTGAGGCAGTCTCCGCTCAGGCACCCAATGGCAGCGGCAGCCAGGCGGTGGCTGAGCCGGCTCACACCGCCAGTGAGCCGGGGCCGCGCGACGAGCATGTAGATAAGCCTTCAAGCGACATGGCCGGTAGCCGCGACGACCCAGCCTCAGAATTGCCGACAAAGTTGCCGACAGAATTGCCGACAGAATTGCCGACAGAATTGCCGACAAAGTTGCCGACAGAATTGCCGACAAAGTTGCCGACAGAATTGCCGACAGAATTGCCGACGGTGGTGGGCTGCGCGGCGCATCATCTCAGCGAATCGCTCGTATTAAACCTATTGCGACTGGGAGCGGTGCATTCGTTTCAGCTCCAGACGCTGGGCGAGGATGCAACTCCCCAGGACATCAGCGACAGCATTGTGGACCAGCAGCCAGCCATCGTCGTGATTGTAGTCATCCCACCGGGCGGCTTTGCGCAGGCCCGCTACTTAAGCAAATCGATTCGCAAGGCCGGTTATACTGGCCCCGTCATCGTGGCTTGCCTGGGCAAATTCAAGCATTTTGATCGATTGTTCGTTAAAGCTCGCAAGGTGGGGGTGACGAGTATGACAACGTCCTATGCCCAGACTCGGACCAAGATAGAATCATTTTTAGCGCAGCAGCAAAACGCCGCTGCGAAAGATTGTCCCCTAACACCTCAGTGATCGACCACGCTGGAGGATCGGAATATGAAAAAGTCCGCAAGCAAACGCAAGTTGTCGGTCGCCGAAAGCCAGCGATTGATCGACGCTTTGAAGCGGCGATTTGCAGAGCACATGCAGCGGCACGCGCAGATTCATTGGTCACAAGTAGAGGCTAGGTTGGCATCGTGTGGCGACAAATTGTGGTCGTTGAACGAAATGGAAAGTAGCGGTGGGGAGCCGGACGTGGTCGCTCTGGATACGCAGACCGGCGAATACCACTTTGTCGATTGTTCAGCCGAAAGTCCGACTGGCCGCCGGAGTGTGTGTTACGATCGCGCGGGGCTGGACTTGCGCAAGCAGCACAAGCCCCAGACCAGCGCGGTGGACATGGCTGCAGAGATGGGCATCGAGCTTCTCACAGAGGAGCAGTATCGCCAACTTCAGCAGCTCGGCGAGTTCGATTGCAAGACCTCGAGTTGGTTGAAAACTCCCCCGGACATTCGGGCTCTTGGAGGGGCCGTGTTTGGTGACCGCCGGTTTGGTCGCGTCTTTGTGTACCACAATGGAGCGCAGTCGTACTATGGCGGCAGGGCCTTCCGAGGTCTGTTAACCGTTTGATCGGATTCGCATAGTCGGTCAGCTAATGCTTGAGCATTCTCGAGGGGATCGACAGCAGCTCGACGCCAATATCTGCAAATATGGCTCGCCCCTTGGTCAGCCATGCCGCGGCAAAGGCCCAGACCGCAAGGCTTTCCATCCAGAACAGGAAGTTCCAGCCGTTGAGCAGGCTCTTCCAAGCTGAGGGGATGAGAATCATGTAGCTGCCCATGGCCAACATGCTCAATAGAATCACGATGCCGCTAGCGCGGTACACCAGGCGACGCTCCCACAGGTGAGGTTCGTCGAGCTCATTTCCCGAGCGCGGGAAATGAACCAGCGAGTAGAAGGCCAGGGTCATAAAGAATACGCCGCCGCTGAACGTGTGCAGGTATCCCACAATCGACTTCTGAAAAAGTGGATCGCTGTTGGCGTCCAGCGGGCAGAGGGCGATGCACAGCGCGGCCACACAGCCGATGTTGGCGGTCCAGCTTTCGATCCAGTCAACCCCGCGATAGCACAGCAGGAACACCCCCATGGCCGACATCGTCCCCACAAAGATATCGCGCATGGAGGTGTGATAGTAGCTGCTGATGTTGTCCTGGATCGGGACGCCGGCTAGCCAGCCTCCCAACCCCAGCGCCAGCGGGAGCAGTAGACCGCTGAGCCCCACCGCGCGGCGGATAGCGAGATAAGAAAGGACCATCGTCCGATTGGACTGAGACGTATCGCTCGTCGGCATAGTGTGCAGTTCAAGTCTAAATGGTGGTAGGGCTGGCTGCGGCCACGGCGGCAAGATTAATGAGCCCGCAAAAATGCGTGCGGCTCTACCTTCCGCCTGCCAAAGCGGCTTGTCGATCGTTAAAATAATCTCCCCCACATGCGCGCAGGCGGTTTGCATGTCGACCGGTAGGGCGGCACGAATTGTAGCCGCCACGGAAACTTGCTGACATCCTGCAGACAGCTTGCGGCGTACAAGGCACGCCAGTTGCACGGCGGCGATTGGCCTGCGTCCTTCGCTCCGGTGCCCGCTGCGCAAGTCGCACTGCGCAAGTCGCACAGCCCAAGTCGGTTGGTACGGCCCGAGCGTGGGCCTAGGAACGTTTAACGACGCCTAGAAACGTTTAAAGACACTGGAAATGACTTAGTTATTATGAATCTTGCCTCGCCCCAAGCCACGCCCGGCCACAGCAGTCACAACACTCAGCCCACGATTGTCGGAATTGGCGCGTCGGCCGGCGGGCTGGAGGCGCTCGAGGCATTTTTTCATGCAATGCCGTCAGATTCGGGCATGTCTTTCGTCGTCATCCAGCACCTGTCGCCGGATTTTAAGAGCCACATGGAGGAGTTGCTGACCCGACAAACCAGCATCCCCGTCTATCGCGTCGAGGATGGTACCGCCGTTCAGCCCAATGCAATCTATTTGCTTCCGCCGAAGAAGGAGATGGTCATTCGCGAGGGGAAGTTGTTGCTAACGGATCGCAGCCATGACCGTTCGCTGAACCATCCCATCGACCTCTTCCTGTCGTCTTTGGCTGAGGACGCCGGCGCGCGAGCTGTGGCGGTGGTCTTGTCAGGCACTGGCAGCGACGGCTCACGCGGCATTGTTGACGTCAGCGCCAATGGCGGGCTGGTTCTGGTTCAAGATTCGACGTCGGCCAAATTCGACGGGATGCCGCTAAGCGCCACGGCCACCGGCAAAGTCGATCTTGTGCTGCCTCCTGCGGCCATCGCCGAGGCATTGATCAAGTTCACTGGCGACGGAATATCGAAT
>JBEBXX010000232.1:0-4861 GCA_040391435.1 Aureliella helgolandensis
TTCGCTACGACGCGCAGTCTGCACTGGGCCGGATCAACGTGCCGCTGTTGGTCCTCGGTTGACAGAACCACCGGATCACTAAGCCCGACGCATCGGACCGCATCAACGAGCTCGCCAGCAGTAGCCAATCGCAGAGAAACGACGGCGGCCACCTGGCAATGTTCGAGTTCCACGACGAAGTCATGCAAGGCATCGCGCAGTTTGTCGACAAGCACGAGTCAGCTATCCGCGGCGAGCACGACGCAGTGAGCGTTTAGCCCGGCCCACTTGTATAGCTCGCGGCGTCAGCCACCCAGCTTAAACTGCATCTGGTAGTAGCTGCATCAGTTGTAGAGCATTGCTGACAGCGTATCCTTCGGCCGTATTGTCGAAGATACACCACGTCTCGATCCCAGCAGCAGTATGTTGAACAAGTCGCGCTGCCAATTCTTTTAGTTCATCTCGGCTGTATTCAGAATAATACACGCGCGGTGCGCCATGCAGGCGGTAGTAGACCTGCCCTGTAAAGCCAGCCGGCGCAAATGACTGCCCAGAGCGAGTCGGATGAGCGGCCACGGCAGCCACTTCAAATTCCTCCAATAAGCTATTCGCCTGGGCTGTAAACCAGCTAGCGTGCCTAGCCTCGCAGGCAACGGAACGATGCACATTTCGCTGGTCGTCCAGCCGCCGTAAAAGCGAAAAGAACTCACCCACGACATCCGCATCGTAAACCAAGCTGGGCGGAAGCTGAACCAGCAGCGTGCCCAGTCGACTTCCTAAACTGTCGACTTCATCTAGGAACTTCAGCAGCGTTTCATCGACATCTTTGAGCCGCGCTTGATGCGTAATCGACTTCGGTAGCTTATAGCTAAAGCGGAAGCTTTCAGGCGTGGACTCGGCCCAGCGCTGCCAAGTTGACTTTCGATGCGCGCGATAAAAGCAACTATTGACCTCGACCGCGCTGAACACGGAAGCATACCGCTGCAGGTGCGAATCGCCATCGGCGAACAGGCTCTGCTGCTCGCTTCGCAGGCTCCAGCCCGCACAGCCGATTCTGAGCAGTCGCCGGTCTTTAGCTTGGTGCAAATCCATGTCTGCTATCTGCCGCACTGGGCGGCCCGCTGCGAGTCTACGCGCGTGGCGTTTGGGAAATTCGGGAGTTCACCACTTCGGTTTGAATCGATCATGGATGTGATCGGTTATTAGCTGTCGACTCTGCCCAGGCGAAAGGTCTTGGGTTCGTTCAATATCCTCAATCATGTCGGCCAGCTCCGCATCCTTGATGACTTCCCGGAACCAGTTTGAATAGTCGTGCCGTTTCAGGTGGTAATTCCACGTCTCGTCGTCGATACCGGTCCCCATCTTTACGAATTCCTTAAGATTGCCGATCGCCAGCGAGAGTTTTGCCTGTGGACCGCGGAAGACAAACTGGAACTCCTCATCCATTTCGCCTTCGTAATAGCTGTGTTGGTGGCGCTGCCCATCGGACTGTGGCGACAGGCGGCTGAACCAAGTCGGCCTGTCATCGCCGCGGCGCCAGGCCAGCGCTTTTAATTCACAACTGCTCTCGGGCGGATGGAACTCTGGCAGCCTCTCGCCCATGATTTCGCAGCACTGCGCTATAGCCGTTTCCGGTTCTTTGGCAATGGAGACGATCCAGTCGACGTGCTCCAGCACGGCGGGCGAAATTTGATCGTGGAAGGCGGTGATGAAGATGATGCCGCTCAGTTCCTCGCCGCTCCACATTTTGGCGGGCTGCCAGTCCTTGGGTGCAACATAGTGGGCTTCGTCGACGATTATCCAGTGGGGGCGACCGGTTCGGCTGCGCAGCTCGGCCAGCGCGCGAAACAGCCTATTGAAATATTCGGGGCGTTCATTCTTAGCGATGCTGAAAAAGCTGACGATGCAGTGGTCGCCGGGTTGCTCTAGCACACGGATTACCTCTTCGACGTCTGGGGCTCGATCAGCGCTCCCCAGGGCGATCGAACTGGGGAGACCTTGGAAATCTCCTTCTGGATCGATGACGCAGCATTGTTCGCCGCGCTCCGTCAGCGATTCGATAACGCTCAGCGCAAACTTGCTCTTGCCCCCTCCGGGCCCACCGGTTACTAGCAAGCTATCGCCATAGCCGGAAATGGAAAACGGATCTCCGTCCAACGTGCTACCGATGGCCAGTCTCTGCTTAGGACGCTGCCGCATCTCCGCTAGATCATCGTAGAGCAACCTGTCGACCAACTCCTCCACACCCGCGCCGCGCGGCTGGGTCAGGACGATATCAGCCAGTGCCTTGACACCCGGCAGAGCATTGTCGACGGCCGCCGCCACGCTGCACGCGCGCATCATCGCTGCGTCATTCTCAGCGTCGCCGACGGCTACGGTGTTGAGCGGTGAAAAGCCTAGCTGGTAGAGCGCCTTTTTTAGGCCTGAAGCCTTGTTGATACCACTGGGCAATAGCATCACAGCGTCTTTATTGAAGACGATCTGCAAATCGATTTGAAAGTCGTGGATAACTTCTAACGAGATCGTTTCAAACGGTTGCCAAGTAGCTACGATGCAGCGGCCCGTTTCCAAGCGGTCCACACCCCGCCGCTGCAGTGCTTCCACAAAACCGGGGGGCGGTGGATCGGCCAGTAGGGTTTCCTCCCCACTCTCGGGATTGAACAGCAAGGCCCCGTTCTCAGCTACGATGCGGCTGAAAAGCGAGACCTCAGGAAACAGATCCAGTATCGGCTCCAGCCTTCTACCAGTCACCAACACGAGCGATCGGCCCGAATCACGCAGACGCCGCAAGCAGTCGATCGTGGACTGGGGCACGTGGCCATCGTGGGCAAGCGTCCCGTCATAGTCCGCCGCCAAAACATGAAATTGCATGAAAGTTCCATCAGGCCTAAACAAGTTGCGTAACATCAGCCGGCGAGGACGCGGCCAGCCAATCTCGTCATGCAACTCACGGGCCGAACCGCCAAGGCTTTGCCGGTTCGGAGCGAGTGCCTTATTTTTGGCCAGCCTGGCATGTTTTCGTACACTCGACGGCGTTGCTTCCTCTACATCTGCCCCCGCATTCAGCCGCCATCGAGCGACAAGGCCTCGCCCTGCTTCTTTTTTTTTGGACTCGCTAACGCTTATTTCCAGAAACTCTCGCCGCCAAGCGTCGATTTTTCCAAATATCGATCGACTGTTCTAGAAATGAGGTGAGCGCGGCTAATGCGCGCGACATTTTCGAACGGACAAGCCGAGAATCTTTCTTACTCGCTTTCGGAGAAACAAATTGAAGTTTATTTGCTTGGGATACGCTGACCTGCCCCAGTTGATGAAGCTGCCGGCCGCAGACTTAAAGAGAATGATGGACGAATGCATGGATTATGACGACGTGCTCCGAGCGGGAGGCCACTTCGCCGGCGGCGAAGCCCTGCAGGCAGCCGATACGGCGACTACGTTGCGGTACATCGACGGAAAGGTCCAGGCCACGGACGGTCCATTTGCAGAGACAAAGGAACAGCTCGGCGGCATCTTGATTTTAGAAGCCGACTCGACCGAGCATGCCGTGCAACTGATGTCCAAACATCCGGGCGCTCGCATCGGCCCTTTCGAGATACGCAAGGCGGATGACAGTGTCAACGCCATGATCGCCGCACGGGAGGCTGCCGTTAATGGTAAGCGGCCGAGCCCTGAGGACCCAACCATCCAGTTCATGTTGGACGTGTTCGGCAACCACCTCACTTGGCTAGTAGAAGCCGTTGATGATATTCCGGATTCGCGTTTCGCGGAACAGCCCCAGGGGGTTCGCAATCACCCGGCCTGGACGCTCAGCCATCTCAGTTCAGTGCTCGGCTTTCTGCTGAAACTGCTGGACGAAAGCCAGGGAGCGTCCACGGATGATGAAGATCAGAAATATGGCAGCGGCTCGATCCCGACCACCGATCGCTCTCAGTATCTGCCGAAAGACGAACTGCTTAGCACGTTCCGGCACAGGCACGAACGCGTGGAAAAAGCAGTGCGGGAAAAGCACAAAGAGTACTTCATGCGCGAAGCTCCAGAGTCGCTGCGCGCGTTCGCCCCGACCATCGGACGCATTGCCTTCTTCCTGTTGGCTGCGCATGAGGCTTACCATCTAGGGCAGCTCATGCAGTGGCGCAGGGCAGCAGGTTTGATCCAAAGTTAGTTGGGGAGTAGGTCCGGGCAGTGAGATGTGGCGGTGAGGAGGGAGATAAAGATAAAGGAGGAGAAGGTGAGGTGAGACCGACGCGGAGCGTCGGGCCACACTGATGCGGACTTAATTTAGCAGGATGTTATGGAGGTGGTTGCCCGTGACTTTAAAGGACTTTTGCCCTACTGGTTGTGAGAAAATGGACGTTTAGAAAATCTTGCCGACCATATGCGGCACGGGGCGTGGCTGCGCCTGTGCGTATTGGATCATGGCTATTGTAGGCAAAGGCACGCAATGATTGCGTGCGAGTGTCAATGAACTGAGCCCGGCGTTGGTAACGCCGGGCTCATATTGATAGCGTGCTAGGCTATGCGACCAGCACGCGTTTTTGGATTCTACTTAGCTGCAGCAGTTTGTCACTGCAGCCAGCGTTCGCATGAGCAGTTATTCACCGCCCAAGATGCCTCCTACTGCAGCCGCACCACCAGCCGCCTCGGGCGCGGAACCAGAGCCACCTGCAGCCGGTGTGCTAGGTGCTGCCGGAGTGCTGGGCGCAGCCGGCGTGCTAGGTGCTGCCGGTGTACTAGGCGCTGCCGGTGTGCTAGGCGCAGCGGCAGGTGCCGAGCTGCTGGGTGTCGCAGTCGGGGCCGGGGTGCTGGGAGCCGCAGCGGGTGCTGGATTGTCGGATGCTCCCCTTTGCGGCGCCTTGTTGCCAGCCTTGTTGCCAGCCTTGTT
>JBEBXX010000233.1:0-4857 GCA_040391435.1 Aureliella helgolandensis
CGCAAGACGCACCGATCGTCCCGTGGGCAGATCAAGTCGGCGAGGCTGCGCCTCGAACCGAAGGACAAAAGTCTCAGAAAGGTCAAGGGTGTCCAAACTGAGTGGTACAAAGTCCAGCATCCACTGAACGTCCACGACGACCCGATGATGTGATTCCGGCGTGATCTGGCACTCGCAGCCGCCTTCACAAGGACAGGGGGAATCCGCAGGAGGCACATCTCCTTCACCGCAAGGCTTGTCATCGCTTTTGCAACAGGAATCTGAATGCAGCGTCCCGACTTCGGCTCCTAATCCATGCGCATATTCCCCACCACCGGCACAACAAACCGGGCAAGCAATCACACGAAGTGCGATGAACGACAAGAGAAGAAGGCGGAACATTAAGAAATTGGCGAATTTCTGTGATGAAAAAACGGACTTAAGCAATTGAACTCTACGCCACAAACGGCTTCTGAGCAATAGCCAAGACTTGGCTTGGTCAGTATTATCGGCAAAATGTGTGAAAATATTCACCCTATCAATGTCGCAAAGCATTGACGATTGGCACGGTCGCGGCTTGCACTGAGGGCGCTAAACCAGCCGCAACGCCGACGATCAGTGAAACAGTGGTTCCCATGATGGCCAATCCGAGTGAGGGACGAAAGGCGATCGTCGCACCTTCTGCGCCGATGGCGAATCCGCCGAGGCCCAGAGCGGCGAGTGCTAGCCCGGTTCCAGCGATACCGCCGACGAGACACAGGATTGTGCTTTCGGCCAGAACTAATCGTAACGCTCGCATCGGACGGACGCCGATGGTTTGTAGAGCCGTCGGGGACAAGCCCCAGAGCGGCTGGGCGCTCCGATTGAACGACATCCGCCACTGCATCTATTCGCAACGGTGGGCGTGTCGTTAGCATTTTCTGGGAGTCCATTTTTGACGATTTTACGACGTAGCGTCGCTCAAGCATGTTTGCGGATTCTAGCCTCTACGTTTTGCCGTCGGGGATGCTTCGGCTGGCGGTCCTCAATGGCGACAATCTCATCTGCCATAACGTTGGGTAGGCTGAAGCCCTCGGCCACCTTTCGTCATCAAGACCGCTATGCCGGACCACTGATATTAGCTCGGGAGTTTAAGTCACCCATCAACGAGCTAAGTCCCTTGCGTCTTTGTCGTGGAGGTTTGAATCGCCTTCCGCGTTGCTAACCGGACCTCTGGCGGTGGCTCGGCCGCCACCCGATTTAGAGCTGGACGGGACTCCAACCCCTCCCAGTGCAAGCGGATAGCTAATTTCTCTTCAGCTAACTGTTGAATCTACCGTACTTGCGAATCAGGTAGTTGCAAAACTCGCCCGTGCCAACTGTCAGCCAGTTTGGCGCACAATCTCGCGGGCCTTGTCGGCATCGCGCTCGGCGTAAATCTGGGTGACATCCGCCGCTGCGTGACCGAGTATTACCTGGGCTGCTTCCAGGCCGTATTCACGGCGAATAGCCGTTGCAGCCGCATGGCGAAGTTGATTGGGTGACCATCGTTGGCTGCTCTGCCACATCTTAAGCTGCTTTGCGCAATCGGTGCCCAACCGAGACCGCCATGCTGCCTTGGTCTCGCCTCCTCGGCGTGCTAGGTGTGCAGGAGGTGGAAATGCTCGATCGCATGCTCTGTGAATAGCCTGCCTGTAGCTATGGGCTGTGTACGATCTTCCGGGCCCCTTTCTGGGAGCATCTTTGCGATTAGTCCCAGGACGGTTGCCGCACGTCAATGACGTTTTCCGGCAAACAGCCCTCTCGGCCAGAAACTCAGTCAAGTTCTCCCGAGGAGAAAAGCAAGGATCTGCGGCGTCGCGCGAACAGTAGGGTGCAATGAGGGCCTGTGCGGAAGGCCCAAGGTATACGACTCTTGTGCGGGAATGATGTTCCGTCTTGTGCGTTGCTGGACGGTACTCCCACACTTCGCCAGTGCGATCTATGTCCATGGGGCGCATTGTACAGACTTCGCTGGGCCGCATGCCGGTCGTCAATTGCAGCCTGACCATATCGGCGATGATCTTCGGCAAGTGCTCAAGGGTTTGGTTAACGATGGTTCGGTCGACGGGCAGTATCGGTTGAGGTTCCCGTAGGTCACATCGTCCCTTCTTGAGGCCGGGTTCCGTGACTAGGGCTTGATAGACGGGAGCAGGGACTAGTTCTTCGCTAACAGCCCACTTGAAGATCCTGGTCAAGCGTCGCATATTCTTGTTGACTGTTGGTCAACATTGCCCGCGTTCAATCCACCTCTGGCGTACTGCCTTGAGCGAAAGAGGCCCAAATTCGTCAGCAGGAAGACTGGCGTATAGCTGCTTAATGTCTCTGATGATTAATTTGAAAGCGTCCTGCTCGTTAGTCGGCTTGCCATTTTTTACGTAGTAGACTTTGCAATGCTTCCAGAAGAGGGCGAGGACCTCGACTACCGATATTCGCGTGTCACCGACAGGTCTATTCTGGCGGCTATCCAAGAGATACTCCGCTATTAGGCGGTCGTAGAGATGCTTGCTGGCCTTCGTGCCGTGTGGACCCAGGTAGTGATCCTTGCCGGCAATCGACACGATTGCTTGGCCACTAGCACGGTGTTTTCGATACTTGGGGACTGCATGAACAAGACGCGGCATAGCTACGGCCCTTCCTCAAAACGGTATGTACCGTTTTGCGCTTCGGGAAAACGCCGCTCTGCTCACCGCGAGCAGGTATCGTAACTATCAATTCGGCCAGGACTTAAAGCAAATACGCCCGATAGGATTCGAACCTATAACCCTCGGTTCCGAAGACCGATGCGCTATCCAGTTGCGCCACGGGCGCGTGTTTGCTTGCCAGTACGCGTGGCATTGTACGCTATGGATCGGCGAGTTCAAGCGGGGAATCCACTCAGAATCGCAACTCTTTCCTTTTGAGCTCACGGCGCGTGCAGCGGCGGGCGGCGCGGGGCAGCCCTGGTTTTGTTGCGGCCAAAGCCGAGGGCCAGTGGAACACAAATCGTACGGCGTCAAGCATGGCGAGGCGTTTTATGTGGAAAAACCTGACGGTCGTAGCATTTCTAGCGGCCGACTCAAATCGAGTTTGCCCCGTTCTACCAGATTTGTTCATGCTGGAGGTTGAGCCAACGCCGCGGCCGTATAAAGTCGAGCGTGTCGGCGCGAGTTATCGCGTTCAGCCGCAGTGTCAGGAAGGCACCGGCTGGCGTCCAGGTGATCGGTGGTTCCCCTGCCTTACCATTAGGTTCAACCGCACCCGGAAAATCTTGCTGACATAACGTGATTGACGGCCGGCAACTGCTCGACGCGCCCCCTGCGCGAGACTGGTTGCGGCAAGGCACTTGACCCCATTTCCCCTCAGATAACCTAATGTCAAACGCTACCGACGAAGTTGAATTGTTGATGCACAACGCGCGACTCCGCGATGAACTCGAACCGTACATCGATGAGTCCGTGTCGCTGGTCCACTTCCGGCAAATGACTCTCCGCGAGGAGAATTGTTTCCTGGAGTCGATGTTGGCCTGGGAGCGCGCACCGGCTCTGCCGATCAGTTGCTGGTCGCTGCCCGAACTGACACTTCCGCGGCCTGCGTCTATCGACGACGACATGCTGCGGGAAATCATGGAAGACGCTATCGATCGCTTGTTCTACGTCCGCGTGGTCCTAGAGATGACCGAGCACCTGTCCGACCGCCAACTCTATACGCTGATCTACCGCGACATCCTACCGGCTTGCGAAAAAAAGGTGGACTTGCCTGGCAACTATCTGTGCTGGCGCTGCTTGGATGAAAGCGATAGCGAAACATGGCTGACCTACTACGCGAGCGAGGCCGAGCGGCTGCAGTGGCTGGAGCACAACGAAGGGCCGCTCCCCGAGCCTCGCGAACTACCTTACCCGCGAAAACTACCACGCGCTTCGGAGCTATAGCCATCACGGATCAGATAACAGTTTCAGACATCTGCCAGTGGCTCGAAGGCCTCGCCCCACTGGCCTTGAGCGAGAGCTGGGATAACACCGGTCTGCTGTTGGGTGATCCGAGCGCCCATGTGCGGCGGCTGATGACATGCCTGACCCTCACACCGCAGAGCGTGGCTGAAGCGATCGAGTCGCAAGCGAACATGGTTGTGTCCCACCATCCGCTTCCATTCAAAGCCATCTCCAAGCTGACCACGCACACTCAAACTGGCCGCATGTTGTGGGACTTGGCCCGCGCAGGAATCTCAGTCTACTCGCCGCATACCGCTTGGGACTCAGCCCCCGGCGGTATCAACGCGCAACTGGCTCAGCTATTAGGCTTGCAAGAATGTCGGCCGATTATCCCACACGATTCGACCTCTATGCCACACGATTCGACTGCGGTGGGCGCTGGACGCCGTGGGAAGCTCGCAGCTCCCCAGCCACTTGGGTCACTCATCGACGTACTCAGTCAGCGCTTGAGCGATTGTCGACCGCGCGCCGTGGATAGCGGGCAGCCCATTGAGCATGTCGCTATCGCCTGTGGCAGCGGCGGCAGCCTGCTCGAGGCTGCGCTTGCCGCGGGAGCTTGCGACTTGTTCCTGACCGGTGAAGCGACCTTCCACACCGCTCTGGCGGCTCAAGCGGCGGGTATCTCGCTGCTGATGGTTGGACATTTTGCCAGCGAGCGTTTTGCCATGGTCCACATGGCCTCGGAAATGCAGCAAGCCTTTGTTGATCTACACATTTGGGCCAGCCAGCGGGAACGCGATCCGGTTAAGAACTTGGCGCAGTAGCTGTGAGCACGTGTCTGAGCAGGTAGCCCCCCGGTTTAGCTGTCAAACCTTGACCCGCCGGGGTGCACCCCTACAATTTGAGTTTCGAACGGCGGGCTGCGGCCCTTGGAGGGGGGCTGCGGCCC
>JBEBXX010000234.1:0-4848 GCA_040391435.1 Aureliella helgolandensis
AAAGAACCGATGATGTGCATTCCTGCAAAAAATTCACAACCTATCCGCGTCGGCAAACTCTCACCTCTCCCTTCCAACCGCCGAGCGTAAGCACTAGAACGTAGTGCTTCGCTCGCGTGCCGCAAAAGCCGCACTGCGTGCTACGAACCGACAACCCGTGTCGGCGCACTTGCCAACTCGCAGGCCTGAGCCACAAAGTCGAGCTCCACATCTCGCTTCCAGGCGTCGACCAAACCCGCGACCACCGCTGGCGGAGCATCGGTTGCGTAGGTTCGATCGTCCAGGCGAGCCGCCGGCCAAATGCAGCCGGTAGAACCGCACAGCAGGATAGCCTCGGCGGCCTTGGCGCGCTCTACGCTAATATCTTCGAAGCCCAAGGGTATGCCGCACTGCTCGGCCAAGCGCAGCGTGCGGCCGAGGCTTATGCCGTCCAAGATAGTGCCCTGCCGCGGCGAGACCAATCTTTGGCCCTCAACCAACAACACGTTTGCCGACGACGTCTCCGTCACATAGCCTGACTCGCTCAGCAGGAGCCCGGCGGCGTACGGCTCGCCGCTTCGGGTGAGGGCTTCCTGGTCCGCCAAATAATAATGTAGCCGAGAACGAGTCTTTATCTTAGGCGACCAGCAGGCCGCGGGCACGTTGCGATGCGTCGAAGTCACTAGCGACTGGCCCGGGCTGTAGCAGTGGGCTAAGCGCTTCCACGGAATTGACTGCGTGTGCATCAGCAGCGTTGGTTGGCGTGACGGATCGCTGATTCTTCCCGGCGTCGCTACCAAGATCAGACTGTAGTCTTGCGCACCGTATGGCTGTCGCTCCTCTGCCATGCATTGCTCGGCTCGCACGCGCAGTATGTCGCTCGACGGCAGTGCAATACCGACCGCGCGGCAGCTTTGCTGAAAACGCGTTATATGTTGTGGCAGGTCGCGCAGTGCCCCACCGAGCGTCCGCAGTCGATCCACGATGACGACCCCCGACGTGAAGCCGATGTCGTCGATGGCAAGCGGCAGCATTTCGCACGTCTGGGTGGCTCGATTTCCCCAAGTTTGCATGGTGCGCTTCTCAATTGATAGGGTAGCTGATTGTTCAGTACGAGAGCGAAGTATAGCTCGGGCGATCTAATTGGCAGCCGCGTAGGGGAAAATTTTAAGGTATGATACAGAGAATTGCCCGCCCCGCTGCAATGCCAAACTGGTATCGTTTCAGCTATGGTCTGAGCGATTGCATTGCATGAGCATCTCCCGCCACTTAAATATTTGGAGCACTTTATGGCCCCCGTTACCAAAACGCGGAATCGCAGAAACTTCTTGAAGATATCCGCTTCGACCGCTGCGGCGTCGATTGCACTCCCCACGATCATTCCCAGTTCGGCCATCGGTCGCGATGGAGCAACACCTCCCAGCGAACGCATCGTGGTGGGTGGCATCGGCATTGGCAATCGCGGTACGTATGACCTGAGTTGCTTTTTAGAGCAATCCGACGTGCAGTTCGCTGCGGTCTGCGACATCAAAGAGGAGCGGCGGCAATCAGTCAAAAAGATGGTCGACGACAAGCAAGGCAATCAGAACTGCGCCATGATCCGCGACTTCCGCGAACTGCTCGATCGCAACGACATCGACGCAGTATTGATCGCCACGGGGCCGAACTGGCATGGCACCATGGCGGTTGCCGCGGCTCAAGCAGGCAAGGATATGTACTGTGAAAAACCCTGTACGAAAAACATTGCGCAGAGTCTGGCTTTAGCGGACACCATGCGCCGCACTGCGCGGATCTTTCAAGCTGGCACTCAGCGGCGCAACCTGCCGCACTTTGCGTTTGCCTGTTACCTAGCTCGCACGGGCAAACTCGGCAAACTGAAAAAGGTCTATGCGCACCCGATGGGCATGCAGACAATGAGCAGCGGCTGGCTCCCCGCTGAACCTGTGCCTGCAGAGAATGTCATCGACTGGAACACCTACTTGGGTCCCGCCGCTTGGCGACCATTCAACCCCAAGCAACTGGACGGTTTTAATTTTGAAAAAGGTGGTGGGCTGGTCGGCGGTGGCGTGCTGGAATGGGGCTCGCACTGCGTCGATCTGTGCCAGTGGGCGATGGGCGATTGCCCGCCTCCAGTCCAGTACAACGCGAAGGAGAACGAAGAGCTGGCGTGCACCTATGCCGATGGTACGCAGTTGATCTTCCGCGAGAAGAATTGGATTCCACTCGGCTCGTGCCCCGTCCGCTTTGAAGGCGAAACGGGTTGGGTTGAAGCTGGCGACAGTGGCAAGATGGTGCTCAGTTCACCCGAGTTGCTGGCTGGCCGGACCGTCGAGGAAGTTGGCGGTTACCCAGCCACCTTCCACGTCCGCGATTTCCTGGACAGTGTCAAGACTCGCAGCCAGCCCAAGGGCAACGCCGAAGCAGCCGCGCGAGCTCACATCGCTTGCCACGCCGCCAACGTGGCGCTGTTCTTGGATCGCCAAATCAATCTAAACACCGACAAGATGGAGTTCGTCGACGACGACGAGGCCAATCGCCTGCGCTCCGAGGCCCTGCGCGCACCCTATCGCATCTAGATCGAGTGCCCCATTTAACGTCGCCACTCGCTCCGCGTGAGTAGCGCCGCAGCCTTGCCAACCCTCGCTGTTTCCGCGGGTACAGCGCTTTAATTGCTGTACATATTCGACGAGCGGCCCCGCCGTTTCTGCCTCGCATACCGACCGGCGGAGCGGTCGGGCGACTATGGACCAATCACTGTAAGAAACACAACCCTTCATTCACCCAAAGTTAAGTTGATACCTCGATGCAATACCTTCAGAAATTTCACCTGGCCAGCTCCCGACTGGCTGGCGTTTACGAGGGCGCTGGGCACCAGCGCTCCACAATGTCTTGCCCAGTTCGACAAGCTGACCGATGAGTCCACGTTGATCGCCATCTTGGCCGACGGCGATGCATCTCGAGCTGACAAAGCCATGGCCTGCAAGCGACTGACCGTCTATGGCTCGGAGGCCGCTATACCTGAGCTGGCCAAGTTGCTATCCGATCCCGAATTGGCATCCTGGACGCGCATCGCTCTGGAAGCCATTCCAGGCAGCGAAGCCAACGCTGCGCTGCGCACCGCCTGCGAATCGCTCTCGGGTAATCAGCTCATCGGTGCCATCCACTCGCTCGGTGTCCGCGGTGATCAAGCTGCCGTGGAGATGCTGACGGCCCAATTGCAAGCGGACGATCCGCAAGTCGCCGTGGCTGCAGCTTATGCGCTTGGCAAGATCGCGGGTCCTGAGGCGACTGCCGCACTGCGTGCCGCGTTGGCTAGTGAGCAGCCGCAAGTTCGCTCTGAGGCAGCCGCCGCTTGTGTTGTCTGTGCCGAGCAGGCTCTTAAGGCAGGCGACGCAGAGCTCGCGGCTGAGATCAAGTCCGCCAAGCTGATTTGCCCACACAGCGGATTGTAGAAGCCACGCGCGGTGCCATCATAGCTCGCGGGGCTGCGGGAATTCCTGTGTTGGTCGAGTCGCTGCATTCGCCTGAGCGAAAGCTGTTCCACGTCGCGCTGCAGACCGCGCGCGAGATCCCCAGTCAGGAGCTAGCTACAGCGCTGCTGGCTGAAGTGGCCTCTGCCAGCCCGGAGCGGGCTCCGCTGATCGTTCAAGCCCTAGCCGATATGCCTGGCACGGTCGACGTGCAAACCATCGTCGAACTTGCCGCCAATGCCACATCGAAAGAAGTTCGCGTGGCTGCCATCGACGCCATCGGTCGCACCGGGGACGCTTCCTGCGTAGCGCCGCTGCTCAAAGTGGCCACCGAATCGGAGGACTTGATCGCTCCGGTGAAGGCCGCTTTGGTAAACATTCCAGATGAAGCCGTCAATCAAGAGATCGTTGCGCGTCTGCCTCAGGCGCAAGGCAACATCGACGCACAACTGCTGATCGAAGTCGTAGGGCTGCGGCGGATCGAAGCTACCGACGCGTTGATCAAAGCCCTCGACAGCTCGCGCCCTGGCGTTCGCCACGCAGCCTTGGAGTCACTGGGACGCACCGTGGCTCCCGAGCGTCTGGAAATTGTAATCTCGCAAGCTGTTTCGCCCAAACACAGTCAAGATGCCGCCGCGGCCGCGACGGCGTTGAAGACGGCTGCCGTGCGTATGCCAGACCGCGAGGCCACCGCCGCACAACTTTCGAAGGCCATGCAAGACGCCTCGCCGGCTGTGCAAGTCTCCATCTTAGAAATTTTGGGCAGCATGGGCGGGCCACAAGCTCTCCAAACGCTGGCCGGCTACGCGGCGGGGGATGACGAAGCCCTCAAAGATACCAGCAGCCGCCTCATGGGAAGCTGGATGACCGCCGATGCGGCTCCCGTACTGCTAAAGCTGGCTACCAGCGGACCGGCCGACAAGTTCCAGGTCCGTGCCATGAGTGGCTACATCCGCATCGCGCGACAATTCGTCATGTCCGAAGAGGAGCGCGTGGAGATGTGTGCCGCAGCCATGCAAGCCTGCAAGCGGGACAACGAGCGCAAGATGGTGCTGGACGTACTACAGCGTTACCCCAGTCGCGGCACGCTGCAGATCGCGCTTAAGGCTGCTCAGTCCGCTGGCATCCGCGAGGAGGCCAAAGCCGCCGCTAAGCAGATCGGTGAAAAGCTCAAAGACGACGCCGAGGCGCAGGCCATGCTCAAGAAAGCTGGCTTATAAAAGACACGGTAGTGTGGCTCGGCGCTCCGCGCCGTACCGCACATGCTCTATCAGCGAACGCGCGCAGCGCAGACGTACGTCGGCCCGCGCGGCTGTTATGTCAAAGCGAAGTAAACGTTTCGGCTACCGCTGCGCAGCTTATACGGGCGATCGGATCTGCGCTAAAGGAACTCGGCACT
>JBEBXX010000235.1:0-4845 GCA_040391435.1 Aureliella helgolandensis
CTCGGGTGCCATCTCAGCGGTCATCGCTGGTCATATCGCCACGGCGATGCTGCTGATCGGGCCGATACTGATCTTGGCCGTGCTAACCTTTCATACATCGCAGCCGCTGTGGATGGGTATTGCCTTTGCCGCTTCAGTGCTGCTCTCGTTGGCTGTCCGGGCGTATGATTCGCCGCTCAAGCGAACTCCGCTGGGACCGCCGCTGATGGGAGTCTGCCGAGGCCTGAATATTCTGATGGTGGGCTTTGCAGTGCTGGCTGTCACTGCCGGCAACGTTGTGGACGCCGATGGAGAAGCTGTCGCGAGCAGCACCAGCTTGGTCGACCGCGTGTTGGTCAATCCATTGCTGCCTGGAGACTTGCAGTCGGTTGAGTCGATTGGCGAGCTGCCGCGGGTGATTTTTCCACGCCCCTTGATGGCCTTGGCGGCTGGTATCGCGTTATACATTTTTGGAGTGACCGTCTATGCGCGGCGCGAGGAGCGCGACAGTTCATCGGCCATGCTCCTTCTAGGAGTTCTCTTAGAGATTGGCGGACTAGTCATCATCGGCTGCCTGCCATGGTGGGCCGAGTCCTCGCAGGTCTGGACGCTCGATCCGCGGCAAGGCTACCCGCTGCTGATCGGTCTGATCGGTCTGACCGTGGTCAATCGTGGACTAGCCGGCGTGTGGCATCCCGTCCCGCGCAAAGTTCAGTTGGCCGTCAAGCACGCTATTTTAACCCTCATCTTGATCGATGCGGCCGTGGTGCTGATGTGGGCTGGACCCTGGTATGGCTCAGCCGTAGTGTTGCTGCTGCTGCCCGCACTGAGCGCATCGCTGCGCATCCGTTCTACGTAGCGCTGCTGCCATAGGGTCGCTGACTACTTGGTCGCTGAACACTTGGTCGCTGAATACTCGGTCACCTATGAAAGCTCTCATGCAGTTGCCTCAACTCGCTCCACTCGCAGCGGCCATTGAAAAATTGTCGGCTCATCTACGACCCGTCGATGTTCAGCAGACACCGATCGCAGATGTCGCCGGGCGTGTGCTGGCCGCGGACCTACTGGCCGACCGCGACTGTCCAGCTCTCGACATGTCTGCCATGGATGGCTACGCGCTGCGCCTGAGCGAAGACTTGCCTGCGACGCTACCCGTCCAGGCTACGGCAGCGGCGGGTGGTCAGCCGCTGGCGCTGCAGCCCGGGCAGGCCATCCGCATCTTTACCGGCGCAGCCGTGCCGGCCGGCGCGGACTGTGTGGTTCGCCGCGAGGACACGCTCGAACAGCCGCACCGAGTGCAGCTAACAATTCCGCTCGCCGCCTTGCAGCCTGGCCAGAATATTCGCCGGCGTGGGGAGAACGCACGGCGAGGCGCACTGCTGCTGCCGCGCGGCACTCTCGTCGACGCCTCGAGCATGGCGGCCGTGGCCAGCTTCGGTGCCGAGACGCTCTCGGTGTATCGGCCATTACGGGTGGCAGTGCTCAACACGGGCGATGAACTGGCTGCTCCCGGCGGTTCGGTTGCAGCCTGGCAAATCCGCGATTCCAATGGCCCGACTCTAGCCGCTTGGCTGGATGGGTTAAGTTGGCTCGAAACTATCCAGCGGCAGCGCGTGGGGGACACTTTGCAGAAGGTGCAGGCCGCGTTGGCTGCGCAGTTGGAGCACAGTGACGCGATCCTGATAACCGGGGGCGTCTCGATGGGAGACACCGACTTTGTGCCGGCCGCGATCCAGTCGCTGGGTGGCCAGATCGTCTTTCACCGCCTACCGATTCGGCCAGGCAGACCGGTGCTGGGTGCCATCCTAAACGGGAAATTGATTGTCGGCTTGCCGGGCAATCCCGTCAGCGTGGCCGTCACGGCGCGCGTGGTGGCTGAGCCACTGCTGCGCAAAATGGCGGGCTACGAAGCGGCTGCTCCGCGTCCAGCCGTGCGGCTGGCCGAGACGGATTTTCGGCGGCTGGATCTAACCTGGTTTCGCCTGGTGACGATCGACGCCAGTGGTGCGGTTCGTCTAGCCCAGAGCCAAGGCTCGGGCGATCTCGTTTCGCTTTCTCGCAGCCGTGGATTCGTAGAAATCTCAGCCGGAGATGACGGTCAAGGCCCCGTGCCGCTGACGCTGTGGTAGATTGGGAAACGCGCCGCGGGTCCGCCGAGCAACCCGAGCGGGACTTGGGTCGGCCTACCGCGGTATAATGCCATACTGCGTCAGTCGTGTCTTTGGAGCTTGCGCCATGCCCCTTATTCAACTGCGTCCCACTTTTGAAATCCCCATCAGTGAAGACAGGCAAGCAGCTATCGAAAAGTTGCAAGCGGAATATGCGCGCGGCACCGAGCGTCGCAGTTTCATTATGCACGGCGAATATGGCGAGTTGCATTTGCCGGCCAGCGAGTACCGACTGTGGTCGCCCCACCTTGCGTTCTATGTCAGCCAGCGCGATGGTCGCGGTCTGATCTACGGCCGCTTCGCGCCGCGATTGGAAGTCTGGACATTCGTGTGGGTGATCTATTTGGCCATGTCTTTCACGGCTTTCTTTGGATTGACTCTAGCCTATTCGCAGTGGATGCTCGGTCAAAGCGGCTGGGGCCTGCCGATCGCCGGCAGTGCCATCGCCGTCATCGCCGTGCTATATGTAGTGGCCAGCATTGGCCAGCAGTGGAGCGCGGATCAGATGCAAGCTTTGCGACTTCGCCTGGACGGCATTTTACAACGCGCCGGTGTGCAACCGGCGCTTGCCTCCGCCCTGGTGCCGCACGAAAATTTGACCTGATTCAAGCACTTCTTGTTGGACTCGCAAACGTGGGCTCGCCACCAGCGCCAGGCTGTTACGACACATAGCTATTACGACACAGCTAGCCGTGGCTGCTGCGTAGGTTGGCAACGGCAGGTTTGGCAGGTCCGCTGTCCCCTAGGCTTCGATGCAAAAAAAAACAAGTAGCATCTAGCAAGAATTCGCTCATCGCAGACTTGCAAAGCGCTTTTCCGGCGGATAGCTTACAAGGGTGGCAGTTTGTTTATAGCTCGGGTCGAGCGAGAGCTTTCAACCTGCGTTGCAACTGTCGGGTTCGCCGCGCCAAATCTCATCAGGCGCACGAATCGTATCTGCATTATCGGCCTTTGCCCTGGTCTTTTCTATTCGTGGGGAGTCTTGGAATGAAACGTGTAATACGAGGTTTCACTCTGGTTGAGCTGTTAGTCGTCATAGCGATTATCGGCATTCTGGTAGGTCTGCTATTGCCTGCGGTGCAAGCCGCTCGCGAAGCTGCGCGGCGCATGCAGTGCTCGAACAATCTCAAGCAGTTGGGGCTGTCGTTGCATAATTATCATGACACCTACAAAAAGCTTCCCGCGGCCCGCATTAGTTTGGGCAATTGTGCAGGTGCGAACGCTGCAGCCACGCCCGACCCGCTCACGAAAAATGGGCATGGTTTGGTTTCCCTCTTGCCCTTCATGGAGCAAGGCAATCTCTACAACCGGTTCAATTTGGCGGGTGCTTCAGGTAACTTTCTCCGGCCTGGCGCGGGACCTTTGCCCGCTGGACTGGATGCCGTCGCGAGCGGCAATGCGGCCTTATCGACAAACATTTTGCCCATGTTCCTGTGTCCGTCTGACGGTGGCAGTCAGACCAGCCCTGCCGGTACAGCAGTGAATTACCTACCCGAAGCAGGCATCTTAAATGCGCGCACATGCTACGATTTTCTGAATACTGCGAATGCCTATCGCTATTACAACTACTACCGGGCTTCGGCCATCGGCGATCGCTATATGTTTGGCGAAAATAGTTATGCTGGATTCGGCTCGATAACCGACGGACTGAGCAACACCCTGGCCCTGACCGAGAATACGTTAGAGACGTCTAACGGCGTGACCGGCGGCTGGTCGTTCTCCGCCTTTCTTTCGTACGGTGTAGACCCGGTCGGAAGGTATAACGCGACCTTTCCACCGACCGGCTTCAACGTCTGGAAGTACAGCACTCGCGTCGGAGTTCGAGGCACGCGTGCGACGTGGTACAACGCAGCCAGCCTGCATACCGGCGGTGTCCAAGCGGCCGTGGGTGATGGCTCGGTGCATTTCCTTTCCGAGTCGATGGACATTCCTACGCTGACCAATCTCTGTCGTGCATCGGATGGCCAGGTAGCCGGCATTCCGCAGTAGCACGCCCGTCGGCTTAAGTAGCCCGAAGGTCTTTCTTCAGTTACCGTATTCGGGTGGCGCTGTGCCAGCCGATTGACTTGCATCTATCGTTATCTATCCAAACTTTCCAACGCTGTTCGCAGCGTTCTATCGGAGGTGAAAGAATGCGGTCAAATTCCTGGAGTGGCGCGGTGGCCCTGATGTGCATGAGCACTTTGCTCTGGGCCGGCTGCGGTGATGGCGTCCATCGAGTGGGAATAACCGGCGTAGTCTCGGTAGAAGGCAAGCCAGTCGATGGGGCGGTCGTGCAGCTATTGCCCAAGGGAAGCACTACCGGCGACGGTGGACTTGGGGCCACTGATAGCGAGGGGAAATTTACAGTTATCAGTTCCCGGCAGGAGCATTCTGGTATTCCTCCGGGAACGTACACCGTGCTGGTTAGTCGGTTAGTGGATCAGCAGGGCAAGCTGCTGCCGGAAGGGGCTGGCCAAGCGGAGTACCCTGACGGATTCGACTCCATCCCGCGGCCTTATAACACGCCCAATTCGCCACTCGAAGTGACGGTAACCGATGCGGGAGGCCATTTCGATATCGACATCCCGGTCCCCCTGCGAACTTCCCCTGGGCGCTAATTGGCGATAAGCACCCACGCATAAGTTTCCTGTTTTATCAATTAACCGTGGCTAACGCCAAAACGGCTAATTATATGCCGAAACTTATGCGTGGGTGC
>JBEBXX010000236.1:0-4840 GCA_040391435.1 Aureliella helgolandensis
GTTTGGCGCAGCGTAATGCGGCGCATAGTGTGGTGAGGCGCGTAGTCTCAGCTCGGGTCGCGTGGCTGCTTGTTGTTCAAATTCAACAATGGCCGCCGCGACCGCGGCGACGTGCTGGCGAGTCATTTCGGGATACATTGGCAGCGAGAGGATCTCCTGCGACAATGCAGCACACACCGGCACGCGGGCGGGGTGGGCTCGCGCATGGGTAAAGGGCTGGGCGGTGGTCAGCGGATGCGGGTAGTGAACGCCGCAGTAGATCTGCCGATCTGCCAGGTATGACATCAGCCGATCGCGGTGCCGATGGCGAATGACGAACAGATGATACACATGTCGCGTGTCTGCCCTCTCGATGGGCAGTAGCAACTCGCTCTGCTGCAGTTCCTCGCGGTACCACTGGGCCACTTGTCTGCGCTGCTCGGTCCACTCTTCGATGTACTGCATTTTGGTCAGCAGCACGCAGGCTTGGATGGTGTCGAGTCGACAATTGAAGCCCAGTCGGTCGTGCCGATTCTTGACGACCTGTCCGTAATTGCGAAGCAGCCGCAATTTTTCTGCCAACTCCGCATCGGCCGTCACACAGGCTCCCGCATCTCCAAAAGCCCCTAAGTTCTTACCGGGATAAAAACTGAAGCAGGCGATGTCGCCGAAAGCACCGCAGCGAATCCCATTCGATTCAGCGCCGTGACCTTGGGCTGAATCCTCGATGACCTTCAGGTTATGCCGCTGGGCAATCTCCAAGATCTCTGTCATGCGGGCCGGTTGGCCGTATAGATGCACGGGGATGATCGCTCGGGTACGAGGCGTGATAGCCTGTTCGATCATGGCTGGATCGATATTGAAATCGTCCTCGCAAATATCTACGAGCACGGGGGTGGCACCGCAGTAGGCAATGGCCAGCGCGGTAGCGGCAAACGAATTTGCGGCGGTGATGACTTCGTCGCCAGCACCGATGTCTAAGGCGCGCAGGGCCATGTGCAGCGCATCTGTGCCATTGGCCAAACCGACGCAGTGGTGGTTACCACAGTACTGCGCAAACTGCTGCTCAAACTCGGCCACCTCGTCGCCCAAAATGTAGTTGGCCTTATCGATCACGCGACCGATGCGGGCGAGCACTTCTTGCTTGATGCGAGCAGACTGAGTGGCCAGGTCGACAAGAGGTATAGCGGTGGATCGTTGTAGCGGGCTCATAGTTCTGGCTTGGATAACTGTCTAAGTGAGGGAGAACGGTATCGTCTGTAACAGAGTCAGACGGTCGTGGGGAGTTTCGTCACAGTGGACACAGGTAGTTTGATGGAAAGCACCGCTGAGTCTCTGGCCACAGCTACACACATCGGCGATTTGTTTGGCCGGAGAACCATACACCAGAGCGTAGGGAGGGACGCTCTTGGTGACCACGGCCGCTGCGCCGATCATGCAATACATTCCCAGTTCGATGCCGGACACGATCGTCGCCGCAGCCCCGATCGAGCAGCCGCGGCGAACGAGCGTGGTGGACAACCAGCCGCTGCGCGAGGCATAGCGTGCGCGGGCTGTGTGCATGCGCGGCGATCGCGGGTTTTTATCGTTGGTGAAAGTCACGCCGGGGCCGATGAATACGTCGTCCTCGATGGTCACGCCGTCCCAAACGCAGACGCGGTTTTTGAGCGTGACCCGGTCACCGATTATTGCGCCACCCTCGACAAAGGCGTGATCGCCGATGTTCACATGGTTGCCGATCTGCGCTCCGTGCATGATGTGCGCAAAAGCCCACACGTTGGTCGACTCGCCGATCCGATCTGTTTCGACTAAGGCGGTCCGATGAATCATTTCCCCACCAGCGCCTGGTCGCTTGCAGCAGCCGTCAAGTTTTCGGCGGCGGCATCAGCCATCGGCGTGAGCCGCACCGGGGTCCCGCCGCTCATCAGCGAGGTGTGGGCGGCTTCTAGGACCCGAGTAACCTGTAAGCCGTTGACGCCGTCGGTGTGCGGCACGTCTCCGTCGATAATGCAGCGAATGAAGTCGTGGCATTCGGCTTTGAGAGGCTCCTTCTCCTGAAGCCAGGGGCTGTAGCTGCCACCGTAGCGATAGGAGATTTGGAACTCAGCAAAATCGGTCGAAGGCGGAGGAGTGTCGATCCCCTTATCAAAGATTTTGATCTTCTCCTGCTCGAGATCATCGTACACCGCCATCTTTCTATCGCCCACGATGGTCAGCACGCGCTCTTTGCGCGGGTCGAGCCAACTGACGTGGATCATGCCTATTTTGTTGCCAGCAAACTGCATGGTCAAATTGCACACGTCGTGCACCCCCGCATTGATGTGCGCTAGCCCGGCGCAGGTCACGCTCTGCGGTGACTGCCCAAGTAGATACAACATCATGGAAATATCATGCGGAGCCAAGTCGTATAGAGCACTGACGTCCTTGCGAACTGGCCCCAAGTTCAGCCGTCGACTGCTGATGTAGTTGATCCGCCCCAGCTCACCCGACTGGACCAGCTCGCGCAACTTCTGCACAGGGGCCGAATGCAAGAACACGTGTCCCACAAAAAGCACGCGATTCCGCTCGCCGGCCAGCTCGATCAACTGGCGGCATTCGTCCGACGTGCGCGCCAGCGGCTTTTCCACAAAAACGTGTAGATCGTGCTCAAGGGCCAGACGCGCCAGGCGATAGTGCGTGGAGGTGGGAGTGGCTATGACCACCGCGTCGACCAAGTCTCGGTCCAGCAGCGTCTCGAAGCTCTCGACCGGTTGTACACCGGGAAAGCGATCGGTGAGCCTGCGCAACTGAGACTGACTGTGGTCGCAAACCGCAGTCACTGTGCAATTGTCCATCTCGGAGAAACAACGGACCAAGTTGGGTCCCCAATATCCTAGACCGACAATCCCGACGCGCAGCATGTTGTGATTTTTCTAAGTTGAATTCAGTGATTGCTGCGATGCAGAATCACACCCAGTGTTTTAAAGGCGATCTTCATATCCAGAGCAAGCGACAGCTCGTCGACGTACTGAATGTCCAGCCGGATCATCTGATCGAAAGTTAGTCGATTTTTGCCACTAACTTGCCATAAGCCTGAAATGCCGGGCAAAACCTCAAAGCGGCGGAGTTGCCAAGCCTCGTAGTCCTCCAGTTGCAAAACTTCGGGACGCGGCCCGATGAGGCTCATGTCGCCCAAGAGGACATTGAACAACTGCGGCAGTTCGTCCAGCGATAGACCGCGGAGTGTCGCGCCACCGCGGATCAGCCGCGAGCTGTAGTCGGGTTTGTGTGCAGGCGCGTCGGAATGAATCAGCGACGCGATATAGGCCCGATGCGTTTGGCTCGGCTGAACTTCATGCATCGTGCGGAACTTGAACATCCTGAACCGCCGAGCACCGGCACCAATCCGCTCTTGGATGAACAGCACCGGCCCACGAGAAACCCATTTGATGTAAATGGCAATCATGACTAGCAAAGGAAGAGCTGCCACTAAGAGCATTGACCCGCCAATTAGGTCAAAGCCGCGCTTCCAAGCGGGCGGTTTTTTCAAAGTTACCTGCGCAACGGGAGATGCACTCCCGTTACTGGACAAGTGCTTGCGGCCAGGATGTCGGTGAAGCGGGCGGGATGTGAAAATTAATGACATACTGTGAAGCGATTCCCGATGCCGAAAATACCCATCCATGCTGGTATGATGATGCGAAAACTCAACAAACTGCGCCTATTTCCTCCAGTTTGACTAGCTAGCCGTGTCGATGATAGTCAATTAGGAGGCGAGTGGCTAGCACTTAGGGGTTCTTTTTCAATAGCGCTGGGACGCGTAGGAATCGACTCTATCGGCGAGTCCAGGGGCTGCGTAGCCAGCATGGGGTGGCGTGTTCCGTCGGTCGAGCAGGTCGAGCAGGTCGCGCAGGTCGCGCAGGTCGCGCATGGCGCGGCGAGTGAGTTTGTTAAGCGAGCTGGGAAGTTAGAAGTGCAGCTTAGGCGTTTGCGCGAACCAGCGTGGCCCGCGCCGTAGAGGTCTTTGCCGCTGAATAGCAAGGCTTTCATGGGCCCCCTGCGTCTTCGCGCACTCTGCGTTCAAAAAACAGACGCCAGAGGGCGCGGCGTGGTACGCCGTCGTCGATCTCACGCAATGGGAAACACTGTCGACTCAGGTCCCTCAGACGCAGCAAGCAGCTCGCCCCGGTTGCGAAGCTATGAAGCTTTCAAGCTATAAAAAAAGCTGTAGCAGATGCTAAGTGCAGCTAAGCCGGGGTGGCCGATTGCGAGGGCTGAATGAAAGTTTTCCAACTTTCGTAGCGCGGATCGCCCATGGGTATAGTCATAGTGGGGTTGGCGCGCGGCTTGACGGGTTTGCTGAGCAAGGCCATGGCCGCTTGACTGGGCGTTCGTCCGCCTTTGCGCGAATTGCATTTCATGCAACTGCAGACAATATTCTCCCACGTGGTGCGCCCACCCAGCGATCGCGGTATGACGTGGTCCAAGCTCAATTGGCTCACCGGCCGCGTCTGCCCGCAGTATTGGCACTGATGATTATCCCGCGCAAAGAGGTTCTTGCGGTTGAAGCGTACGCTGCTTTTGGGGAGCTTGTCGTAACGCGTCAAGCGTACGATCCGCGGTACTTGAATTTCGAAACTGACCGCCTGGACGTAATCTTCGCCGGGCTGTTTTTCCAGGGCGAAAATCTGGCTCATTTCACACCAAGCTTCAAAGTCATAGTTTGAATATTGGTTGGCGTCGACGGTAAGCACTTCGGCGCAGCCGCGATAGAGCAGGGTCAGCGCGCGGCGCACGTTGACCACCCGTACCGCCATGTAGAAGCGGTTCAGTATGAGTACGCTGCATTCTAGAGCCGTACCATGCATCATGCGTTACCTCC
>JBEBXX010000237.1:0-4838 GCA_040391435.1 Aureliella helgolandensis
ACTTCTTGCATGTCGGTGAACAGGCCGGGCATCGCTACCACACGGTGCAACCCGGCATGACGCAAGCCTTCATAGAACGGGCCTCTGGCTGCACCGTCACCAAGTAACCATACACGCAGGGCTCGATGGCTTTCCATCAGCGGTGCCAATTCTCGGATCAATTGCATGATGTGCCACTCGTGGGTCAGCTCTCCAGGGCAGATCACCACCCGGTCGTGGCTACGTGTGAATAGGTCATGATTGGCATCGCCGAGTATTTGTCGCGCTCGGCTGCGAGCCGGCGGGGTGCGATCGTAGCAACTGCCGTGGCTCTGCGGAGCGCGCAACACGCTCGCTTTGGATATTCCCGCCGCCAGCAGTTGTCGCTGACTGGCCGCGTCGGCGGCCAACACCAAACGCGCGCGACGCAGCGCGGCTAACGTCTTACTGTCTATTGAGGCCAGGGGCGACGCGCTGAACTGGCCGGCTGGAGCTGGAGCTGGGCCGCGGTAGCGTAACATCAGCGGCAGTCGCTGCACCTCTGGCAAGCCAAGGATGGTGGCCGTCTCTGCCTCTACCGAATCGCAGTAGATGGCATCGAAGTCGCTGGCCACGCTGCTGATCCACTGTCCCAACTGCCGCGTGTAGCGACTCCAACGCAGGGCGTGCGTGGGAGGATGTTCGATGCGTTGAATGTTAACCTCATCGCACACAATGCGCAGCGGCCACGAGCGATGCCAACGTGGCGTGGCCACTACGGCCTCCGCCCCCAAGCTGCGGAGGTGCGCAATCCAATGCGCTAGCCTCAGCGTATCATCGTTGGTGGCAGGCCAAAAATGCCGCGCGATCACCAGGACTCGCCGACGTGGTTTCATGCGTAGGGCTCGACGTTCAGACAGTTTCGGCTGCGATTTCGCTTGGCTCTAAGGCGGCCAAGTAGGGGAGGTTGCGATACAGATCTTGATAATCTAAACCATAGCCCACCACGAACTCGTTGGGAATCTTGAAGGCTATGAAATCGGGTTGCATTTGCACTTTCTGTTGCCCGGACTTTTGCAACAGCACCGCACTGGCCACACTCTCTGGCTGCATTTCAGTGATGCACTGCAGGACCGCTTGCAGGGTGGCCCCCGTATCGAATATGTCGTCAATCACCAACACGTGACGGCCGGTCACGTCCAGCATCATGTCGTCGCGAATCCACAGCGCTTCTGCCTGGGTACCGCCGCGGTAGCTGCTGGCTTGAATCAGACTGACGCGGATAGGCATGCTCAAGCGACGAATTAAATCGGACAAAAACACGAGGCTGCCTGTCATCACTGCCACCACCGTCAACGGCGTATCTTGGTAGCGTTCGGTGATGGCCTGCGCTACCCGGTCAACCCCTTCGCGCAGACTTGTTTCGTTCAAGAGGGTTCTCACGCGGCAAGCTGCTCCTGCGGTAACTTAATGACTGGACAGTGGGCGGTCGACCACAAGTTTGATGGCTCACGTCCCACCCTGCCCGATCCTAAAAATGTACCCTGGCGGCAGCAGTTTGGCGACCGGTGATGGACCGTTCAGCGAAAGAGTGGCTGGCCAGTAGCTTTTGCACCAGCCTCTGTGCGGCGAATGCATCGAGTGGCGCGCTCCGTGCGTGAAAATTGCACGCGTCCTACGCCGGACGCATCGACGGAATATTCGGCAATATCGAATCCGTCCTCCATCAAGAAGTGCCGGTGGTCTCCTTTTTCCAGCCCACCGAGTCCTGTGCTGCCGGGCGAAGCGACTTCGTGAGCTACGTTTCGAAAGCAGGCGATATCGGCCGGTTTATCACACCAACCCATTTGTGCTGTCCCCAGTTCGTCACTTCCTTCGAAATCGCCGGACATCTTATTTATGCAACTCCCCAAAATTAACAATCCGCAGTTGGTCAAGTTGGCGGCCTCGTACTGGCAGTGGCGCACGCTGTGGTTGGCCACCACCGCACTATTTGCAGCCTTGGGACTGTTCTACGTGCTGTTCCTGAAAGCCGATACCTGGGTCGCCTCGCAGGCGTTGATCGTGCGCGATGAGGCTAACGGGGCGGTCATGCGGCTGGGCCGTTTTCAAAGCCAGACAGAAATGAAGGCGGCTCAGGAGACGATCCTCGAGATGGCTCGCAATCCGCAAGTCCTGCAGGATGCACTGACCGAACTGGGCCGCGAGCCGACTTGGTCAACCTGGCTGCGAGGTGAACGACCGCCGACGAGCTCCGAGATCGATGAACTAGCCCGCAACGGGGTTCAGGTTCGCGCGCCGCGTGGAGCAGAGCTGGGTACGACCGAAGTCATCTACTTGGACATAAAAGACCACTCCCCACAGCGGGCTGTCAAACTCAATCGAGCGGTGTGCGATGCGCTCGAACACCGTCTGCAGGAGATCCGGCAAGCCCGGGCCGGAGGAGTGCTGACAGAACTGCAGACTGCTCAGCTAACCGCTCGAGAACAATTGCGCGTAGTGACCGAGAAGTTGACGCACATGGAAACCACCGCCGGCGCTGACCTGAGCGACCTACGGGGCATGACCGATGCCAACTCCGGTGGCAGCGGTACGCGCCAAGTCTTAGATACTATCAAGGCGGAACTGCGACAGGCCGACCTGCAGTTGCAGCAGATCAAAACCGATTTGCAAATGGCCATGGACTCGCATCAAAATCCCGATCAGCTACTGCTCACGCCCAGCACGCTCGTAAACGGACAATTCGGGCTTAAAACGCTGCGCGATGGACTGGCCAATGCGACCATCTCTACCAGCCAGTTGCAAGGCCGCTACACGGACAGTCATCCGCTGGTGATGGCTGCGCTGCAATCCGAGGCGAACCTGCGCGAACAACTGCGGATCGAACTTGGACTTTCCATCCAGACCTTGAGCAAGGATCGCGATATAGCCTTGCAGCGCGTCGACAAGCTCAATTCGCAGCGGTCGCAGTTGGAAGAGCGGCTAGAGAAAATCGCGCGCATCCGCGCCGATTATGCCAACGTGGCTAGCGAAGTCAGGTCGCGCAATTTGCAACTGCAAGAGGCCGAGCGCGAACTGGTGCAGGCGCAAGCCTCCCGCGATGCAGCCCTCACCTCCAGCTTGATCACGCGCCTGGACGAACCCCAATTGGGCGAGAGGCCAATCGGCCCCGGGCGCAGTACAATCTTAGCGGGTGCCACGCTCAGTGGCCTGTTTTTTGGCTTGGGAGTGGTATTCTTGCTCTCGCCACTGGACGGTGGCGTCGGCTACGGGCGTCGGCGATTCGACTATAGCGGGCTGGCCGGTCGTCGCGCGTCGGATCGCGAAGCCATAGCGGTCATCCACAGCGGGCCTGCACCTAGTGCTGCATGTAGTGCTGCATCTAGTGCTGCATGTAGCGCTGCGGCGGCCAATCCGCTAGCTGCCAGTGACGTGCCTCATTGCGCAGCGGGCGTGACCAGCGCATCGCTGTCGCCACCAATCGCTAGTGAGGGCGCGCAAGATCGCGAGCCGCACGGCACACAAGAGAAAGCTGTTAAAGTGAGCCCTGAAATACAAGGCGATTCGATCGAGCCCCAGCCCCAGCCCCAGCCTACGCGGCCGGGGGCCGTGTCGGAGCGACTGTCCAGCGTGATCGATGCCTGGCGGTCCTCGCAGCAGCCGATCCAGCCGCTGGCCGGTGGACGGAGCGCGCCGCGAAGCGGTCCGCCAGGCGGCATGTAAGCGACCAGTGGGCCTGGGAGGGCCACACAGTATCCAACTCCCCGGCGGCGTTCCGGCATGCGTCGAAATCCAAGCGAAGGAATGAAATGGTAGAAGCTGAATACCTGACCAAGGCCTACCCCGATCTGAAGACGGGACAATTCATCGCCCTGGACCATGTGAGTTTTCGGGTTGGCGCAGGTGAGATTTTTGGTCTGCTGGGGCCCAACGGCGCGGGCAAGACTACGGCCCTGCGGATTTTAAGCACCGTGCTAAAACCGACCGGTGGTCGCGCGCGCGTCAATGGCTTTGATGTGGTGACCCATCCCTACGAAGTGCGGCATAGCATCGGATTCGTCTCAAGCAACACAGCCATCTATGATCGCATGACCGCTTGGGAGATGGTTGAGTACTTCGGTAAGCTATATGGTTTGGATGCAGATCGACTGGCTCAGCGAATGGAGCGCGTCTTTACCCAGTTGAATATGCATGATATTCGCGACGTGGCCGGGGCGCGGATGTCGACAGGCATGAAGCAAAAGGTCTCCATCGCACGCGCCATCGTGCACGATCCGCCCGTTTTAGTTTTCGACGAGGCCTCCTTGGGATTGGACATCTTGGTGGCTCGCGCTCTGCTGGAGATCATCGCTGGACTGCGCGAAGAAGGCAAATGCATCATCTTTTCCACCCACATCATGCGCGAGGTCGAACGCCTGTGCGATCGGGTTGGCATTCTGTATCGCGGACGCATGTTGGCGACGGGCACGCTGCAGGAGCTGGCCGCCGAGTATCAGGAACGCGACTTTGAAGAAATGTTTTTCCGCATGCTGATAGAATCCGACCGACAGTTCGACCCCGATAGCGCAGCCAGCCAGGCGCTGCCATAAGCCACTGCAAGGCAGCACTTAGATTCTGCCACACGCGGCCGCGAGAATCCATTCCCGCGCGCCGGCCCGACGCGCCCGCTAGGTAAAACCCGACTACGACGGAAAGCCACTTAATGAATTGGAAGCATGTTCAACTGATCTTCCAGCGGGAGATGAACGACCAACTGCGGGATCGCCGGACGCTGTTCACCATCGCCATTTTGCCAATGCTGCTCTATCCGCTGCTGGGCATGCTGATGATGCAGATCGCTCAGTTTAATCGCGAGTACACGGTGCATATCCGCGTAGTCG
>JBEBXX010000238.1:0-4830 GCA_040391435.1 Aureliella helgolandensis
TGGCGATCAGCGACGGCCTGATCACGGCCGTTGGCTCCGATGCGGAAGTCTCTTCGCTGATCGACCCAACAACTCAAGTGATCGACCTGCAAGGAAAAATGGTTTTGCCGGGTTTGATCGACTCGCACGTCCATCCTCAGGGGGCCAGCCAATACGAAGCGGACCACGAGATCCCCTCCATGGAGTCAATCGCCGACGTGCTGGACTATTTGCGAGGCCGGGCAAATGCCGTCCCCGAGGGGGAGTGGATCATTCTCGAACAGGTGTTCATCACGCGGCTGCGCGAGCAGCGCTTCCCAACGCGCACAGAGCTGGATTCGGTCGCACCCAAGCATCCAGTCTTCTTTCGCACCGGTCCCGACGGCAGCGCTAACTCGCTGGGCTTGGCGGAGAACGGTATCGACAAAGCATTCGCTGCGCAGCATCCCGATCACGTCGGCGTGGATCCAGGCACGGGCGAATTGACGGGTGTCATTCGGCAGTCCTCATCGATCTTTAAAACACGCCCCGCTACGAACCGTAAGAACTTGTCGAGCGACGCGCTGGATGATCGCTTGGTGGAGTTGCTGGCGGATTACAACCGCTGCGGGATCACTGGCATCATCGACCGCAATTGCAGAGACTCTGGGCGAGCTCAATACGCTAGGCTGTTAGAAGCTCGTCGCTTGACGACGCGCGTGCGGATGTCGCGGTCGATGACGCCCAATGTCAGTTTGGCGGAGATCGAACAGCGACTCGACGCGATCGCAGCCGACCCGCTTTTCAAAAATCCCGATCCGCGGCTAGCGGTGATCGGAGTCAAGGTTTTTGAAGACGGCGGAATGCTCACTGGCAGCGCCTATTTCAACCAACCTTGGGGCATCAGTAGCATCTATGGAATTGTCGACCCGCTGTACCGCGGAATGCAGTACGTCGACACCGACCGGCTGGAAGCATTAGTGCGAATGTGTGCGGCTAGGAAGCTTGCCTTCACGGCTCACTGTCAAGGCGACGCGGCCGTCGAAGCACTCATCGAGGCCTATCAGCGAGTCGACAGAGACATCCCTATCGCACCGACTCGATCGTCGATCACGCATTCGAGTTTTATGAGCCAGCGAGCCATTGAGGGTGCCGCGAAAATTGGCGTGGGTGTCGACCTGCAACCCGCTTGGCTATATCTGGATGCACGAACATTGGTCGCCCAGTTCGGCGACGAGCGGCTGAAGCATTTCATTCCGCTCAAGAGTCTGTTCGATGCGGGAGTCGTCGCGGGCGGTGGCAGCGACCACATGCAGAAAATCGGATCGCTGCGGAGTGTGAACCCCTACAATCCATTCCTAGGAATGTGGGTCGCCGTGACGCGCACTGCCCGCTGGCACGACCGGCCCATCCACTCTGGCGAAGCACTTAGCCGCGAGCAGATGATTCGTTTTTACACGATCAACAACGCTTGGCTAATGCGAGACGAGCATCAGACGGGATCTTTAGAGCAAGGCAAACGCGCGGACTTCTGCGTCATCGACAGAGATCTGTTAGCATGCCCTGTGGAGCAGATTCGCGATACGACGGTCTTAGAGACTTGGCTGGACGGCGAGCGAATATTTCAGGCAAATTAAGTTACAGTCCGTAGCACGCTTATTTTTCTGTGGAGCACACTTAATGAATACGTCCCCATTTCATGCGTTGAATCGACGCGCGTTTGTCGCTGCGACCGCCATCGGTGCCATTGGCACGGGTATCTCCTGCTCTGCCATTGCAGCTCCACAAACTAGCAGTGACTTGACAATCGGGACCTTCCGTTTTGACGTTACTCCGCCACTTGGACATGCACTGTGTGGCGGCTGGATCAAGCCCGTGGAGGCCGTCGATGATCCGCTGGAAGCCGTGGGATATGTTCTTCAAGGGCACGGCAAGCCAATTGTGGTGTGCGTGATCGACTGGACCGGTTTGCTGAATTCGGCGCATATGAAATGGCGACAAGCGATGGCCGAAGCTGCGGGAACGACCATCGATCGCGTCACCGTTCATGTGGTGCATCAGCACAACGCCCCCTTTGCTTGCCTGGATGCCGACCGGATCATCGCCGCTCAGGGGAATTTACCGCTGACAATCGAGAAGGACTTCTTCGACAATTGCCTTCAATCGGCACGAACGGCTGTGCAGCGGGCAATGCAAGCTCCGGTTCCAGTTACCCATATCGCCTCCGGGCAAGCCGCAGTTCTCAAGGTTGCCGGCAATCGCCGGCTGATTGGCTTGGACAACAAAGTCCGCTCGCAGCGAGGAAGCAGTTCTAAGTCGCCAGAGCACCATCAGTATCCCGAAGGGTTGATCGACCCGATGCTGAAGCAGGTCGCGTTCTATAACGGCGATCAGAAAGTGGCCGCTTGCTACTACTACGCTTGCCATCCGATGAGCTATTATGGCGATGGACGGGTGAGCGCAGATTTTTGCGGGTTAGCTCGCAAGCAGATGCAGACCGATGAACCGACTTGCACTCATCTATACTTCAATGGATGCGGTGGAAATATCGGAGCTGGAAAATACAACGACGGCTCAAAAGAGATGCGGCCGGTCCTGGTGCAACGCATGTTAACGGGCATGCGCGAATCGGCGAAAACTCTGCGCCTCGAGGAGGTTGCCTCGGTGAATTGGGTTACCCAAGACATTCTGCCTCCGGTCAACCCAACAATAGATGTCGAAAAACTGATGCAACAGATCAGCGATCCGAAGCAACCCGTGGTCAATCGCAATCGTCCGTCGTATGCGGTCGCTTGGGCGCAGCGAATCCAGAAGGGAATCCCACTGACACTGAGCGGGCTGCATATCAATTCTGTCTCAATGCTGCATCTGCCATCGGAGTGTTTCGTTGAGTACCAGTTAAGGGCACAGGCTCAAGTGCCAGAGCGGTTTGTCGCCTGTGCCGCCTATGGCGACGGTGGCCCGTGGTACATTCCCATCGCAGACGCGTATCCGCAAGGTGGCTACGCCCCCAGCGTTGCCTGGTGCTCCTCGGAAATAGATCCTATCCTTTCGAATGGTATCCACAGTCTGTTAAGCGGCGTGTAGACCGCCCGTAGGCTCGTAACGAGCGCAGCGCTGTTACGGCAGACCGCCCGTAGGCTCGTAACGAGCACCGCGCTGTTACGGCAGACCGAAGCAACCGATTTCAAGACTGCGTTTGCACGACCAAATATGGTTGGCCTTACCGCAAGCGGAGCGCCTGCTGCGGGGCCAAAGCAAACTCGCTGCCCAAGCCGTAACTGCGCTGCGCTTGTTACGAGCCTACGCCAGGGTGTAGAATCATGGAAGGCGGATCTATTGAACGAGCAATGGTATGCCGGTGCACGACTGGACGCGCGTTGACTGGCGCGGCGTGCCACGCCGCTGGTGACAAGTGGTTGAAGGCGCAAGCTAGCTCGCCAGGGCCTCCCAGCGCACGCGATTCTCTTTCATGGCTTCGATGAAATTTTTGGGAACAGAACCCTCCTCGAGCAACGTCCATCCAGTAAAGCTCTTCGCGTCGGTCTCCTCGAGCATCGGAAACAACTCGGCCCATGGATAATTGTCGTTGCGCAGGTCGTGGATGTGCACCGTTCCCATGCGGTCTTTCAGTAGGTTGTAGTTATGTCGCAGCCCAGCACCGTCCATATCTTGTGGGTTGCAGTTCCAACACACCACCACGTTGGGATGATCGGCGATGTCCATGATTGTCTTCATATGAGGAATCTCCGAGGTTCCTTTGCCATGCACTTCGACTCGGATCTGGATGCCGTAGTCGGCGGCAAAGCGACCGACCTTACTGAGCGATTTGCCGATCTGCTCAAGGGTCTGCTCGACAGGCCGTCCCGCAGGCAAGCCATTGGGGCGCACCTTGACGCCGCTGCCGCCGATATCTTTGCACAGTTTCACAAACTGCTGCGTCTCTTCGATGTTCTGTCGCAGCTCCGCCGAGTCGATCGCGTGGTACTCACAAGCGCTGCCCAGTCCGACGAGGGTCACGTCGCTGTCTGCGAACAGCTGGCGAACGCGCTCACGTTGTTTTGCATCCAAAGTGATTTCGACGCCGTGCTTGTGTGTGCTGCGCAATTCAACGCCTTCAAACTTAGTCGCTTCGCAATTCTTGATGATCGTCGGTAGATCCCAATCCTTGCCCCAGTTGTAAGTGACCAGTCCCAGCCGGAGCGAAGTTGTCGAGGTTTCAGCAGCCCGCAGTCGCGGTGCGGAGATCGCTGCCAAACCGGCGGCGGAGTGGGCGAGAAATTGACGACGCTCTAATAGCATGCGAGATTCCTTGATTGGCATGAACGAGGTGTGAGTGACTGAACTCGTGCGGCTACGCTATGAACTGCCATCACTCCCCGCCGTTAGAAGAAGCATTCGTGATCGTATTGGCCCAATCGTACCCGGACGTAATTGGTGGCAGGGGCTTACCCTCGGCTGCGTACAGTTCCAGCGTCTCTTCAACAATGCGACAAAGTTCCGCAAACACAGCCTGCTCGTCGCTGCCGTGGCAGCCTCCGTAAAACAATCCAGGACAACTTCCCACGAAACAATTATCTTCGTCGGACCATTCAACAAGTTTCACATATTTCGCAGCTTGATTCATGACTTGGATTCTCCAATTGCACGTTTGACCGCACGCTCTTGATATTGTTTTGCATCATCGCCCGGCTTTCCAGAAAGCGTGACCGGCTTGGTCACCTTGGCGTGAACAAAGTTTCGATGGCTACCTTTGCCGCCGCAGTCTGCGAAGCCTGCTTCTTCCAGGTCGGCAATGAGTTCTCGAACCTTTCTTGGCACTTCCGATCTTGTCTGTTGTTGGATTTACTATTTTACGCTAAGTAAACGAGG
>JBEBXX010000239.1:0-4793 GCA_040391435.1 Aureliella helgolandensis
GCCGCATGACGAGCCGCTGCCAGCGGTCGAGCAATTGACAATGAGGGGCATCAAATTGCTGAGGCTCGATGACCAACCATTGCAGCCACTGGACGGCGGCGAGCAGCGTGCCGACGCGATCGAGCAATTGCACTCGCGCCAGCTCGATATGCGGACTGCCAGCCTGGTAAGCTTGCCAGCCCAGGAGCCATCGCGAGTGGTCCAGCGGCTCCAGCGAGCCCAGGAGCCGTGCCACATCGGTCGCCGGTTCATCGATTCGCGCCGCACCAAAATCGATGATGCCAGTCACTTGGTCGCCGGTGAACAAAATATGATCGCTCCACACGTCGCGCAGCACGAACTGCAGCCGTACCGGCTTCGCTTGGAGTTCGATCACACGCCCCAGCAGCTCTGGGCCAAGCGCCGCAAGGTGCGACAGTGTCTGCTGGGCAAGCGCGCTGACTGCGGGCATAGCCCAGCGGTCCACACGGCTGCCAAGCACAAGGCTTCGCCACACTGGCTGTTGTTGAAGGCTAAACTCGAGCTTTTGACGCCGCTCGCTGATGCTGGGACTCACCCCTGAGCGAGCTCCAACTGCGCCTGCGAGCGATTGACAATCATGCACTACAGCGGAGCTATCATGCGCTACAGCGGAGCTATCGCCGACTGTCGACTCGCCCCAGACTCTATGCAGTTCAGCCAGCGAAGACATGGCGGCCTGCAAGCGCTGTGCAGAAGGGGCTGAGTGGTAGTTGGCTGCTCCTGGCATCCACTGCGTCAGCTCCCACAACCGCTGGCCATCGCTGACAAAGGATGCGCCTTGCTGATTGCAGAAGATGCCTGGAATGTTTAGCAGGCCCTGCTGGCGAGCCCTGCGCATGGCAGCGTGGATTTGAGTCAGGCGTTCGGGCGTTGGATGCACGCTCGGCCAGCCGCGTAGGGCGACTGGACCGTGTGGCGAGTGGCCCTGCCAGATCCACGCCCCGGACAGCCCGCCGCCGGCCATGCGGCCTAGCCGGACTTCGTGCGGAATAACCAGTTCATGGCGGATGACTTGTGGGATAAGATGATGGTTCACTGGGCATTGAATCCGGATGCGATCAGCACGGCCTTGAGGGCGTTATTAACATGATTTTAGTCGGCACGATGAATTGGGCGAGCACCCGCTCAAGCGGGCTGTTTCGCTGCCCGCAGTGCGGCAGCACGCAGAGTTTTCGCTTGCGGGCCGCGCGACCTTTTTTGACTCTGTATTTCATTCCCGTGCTGCCCATCGGTGCGCTGCAGGAATACGTGGAGTGCCGACACTGCAAAAATTCTTTCGAACCCGACATTTTAGCTGGCAATATGGCCACCACTCACTTGACTTCCAAACCGACGGCTAGGGGCCAGGATGAGGACTACCTCGACAGCGCCTCGGGAAACCGTGCAGTGGCACCCTTTCGCGAAGATCTGCTGAAAGTCATCGCACTGATCATGGTGGAAGACGGGCACGTGACCGAAGACGAGATCCGCACGGCCCGCTTGGTCTACGAAAACATGGTCCATCAAAGCCTATCGCGCGACGATTTGGGAAGGATGTGCGCCAGCGTGCAGCAACAGCGTTTGACCACGCTGAGTTTCCTGGCGACAGCTCGCGATCGCCGCAGTTTAGAGGAAAAATTGTTGCTGACCCAGGCTCAATTCGCCGTTAGCGGGGCTAATGGCACGGTCACCCCGCGGCGATTGGATGCCCTAGTTAAAGCTCAAAAGATGCTCGGCCTGGACGAGGGCGAATTCCAACGCGCGATTTCCTCCACCGACCAGTGGCTGACCTAACTGTCCAATCCAACGGATTGAGGCTTGCGCAAAATTGAGGGAATGGGCTGAACGAGCTGGGCGACAGGTGCGTTTGCTGACCTTAAGGCGGTATTCCCCCCATGGGCAACCTTCACCGAAGCCAGCTCTTTGCTATACTAGCGGTTGGAAGTTAAGGTTTTCCTAGGGGGACTTACCGACATGAGTTCGGATCTTGATTTTTTGCTAAACCAATGGCCGTATGAGCCTGAGTCGTTGTGTGCGCGTCTCGTCAAGGCACATGATGGACGAGATTTGATCCAACTGCGGATCGATCTGGGGATTCTGCAGCTAGAGACGCGTGGGCGTCCCGATGGGCAGCGGCCTCATGGGCACGATACTCTGCTGGATTGCCTATGCAAACAAGAGGCAGAGGACCCCGAATTTGAACTCGACGAGGCCGCCTGCCTGGAAATAGATCGCGAGTTCGTGCAGTTTTATCATCGCCGAGTCGCTTGGCTGCGGCTGCAGCGATTCGAACGAGCTGTTCAGGATGCCGACCATACGTTGGCGCTGATGGATTTCTGCCGCGAACATTCGCCCTGTGAGGACTGGACGCTGCAGCACGAACAGCATCGCGCCTTTGTGCTCTTCCACCGCACTCAGGCCGCCGCGCTACAGGCCATCGAGGAACAGGCACCGGAAGATGCGGTCGAAGCCATCAACGACGGGTTAGACCTGATCGAGGAGAACTTCGTCGACATGGGGTGGGAAGAGCACTTCGAATCCGATGAGTTGGTCGAACGCCTCACGGAATTGCGCGAATCGCTACGAAGTGATTTCTCGATCGAGAAGACGCTCAACGAGCAGTTAGCCGATGCAGTCGCCAGTGAGCAGTATGAATTGGCGGCCCGCCTGCGCGACCAAATGTCGCAGCGTGGAACGTAACCACGTCATTTTCGCATCGGCGACCGCCCATATTTATTTGTGCGTAAGACTCTAAGTCATGCACCTATAAGGCATGCAGCCATTCGACATGCACCGGTAAAGCATGCACCCGCAGGACATGCAAGAGTGGTTGGCCGCTGTTTTCGCAGCGGCTTGCGGGGCGCAGCGGCTTGCGGGGCGCAGCGGCTTGCAGGGCTATGCTCAGCGCTCGCCCAGCGGTGGTACGGTAGGATAGCCGCCGTCATACCAGGGCTCGCGGTTGTAAGTCGGAGTCAGCGGGAAACCACGCGATTGGTAAGGATTGTTCCCACCAGCGCTGCCCGCGGGATAGCCTTCCCAGTGTCCGGGCCGTTGCGGTGGAGGGTAATGCGGGTAAAAATTGCGGCCAGGAAAATTGCCTTCTTGTCCCGCTGGAGCGTCATTTCCCGGGGAAGCATAGCCGCCCGCTCCATAGCCCGGTCCATAGCCCACAGTGGGGCCATAGCCGGGACCGCTGCCAGAGCCGGGAGCCGGACGATGTGGCCCGCCAGCTTGGCCGCCCCATGGTCCTGCTCCCACACCAAGCTGGATGGAGCTATTGGTAATGCCGTAAGGTGCCTGTGGCCCCCAAGCGTCGTAGGGTACGGCATACGGCCGAAACGGAAAGCGCCATTGCTCGTAGGGTATGACCGGCTGTCCCCATTGTTCAACAATGTGCATGTTATCCGCCGACTGTCCGGCCTGGAGAGTACTGCGAAAGTGGCGGAAGCCGCTGCGAGTGAAATCCTCTCGATAGGGCGAGATCGGCTGTTCGCCCGAAGCGTATTGATCGATGCGTTGGCCAGTCTGTGGACTGTGCGTATAAGTTGAGCTCCAAGTCATCCAGTCATCGGCCTTCAGGGATGACGCCAAAGTGACTAGAAGTGCAGTCGATAGCAGGTTGCTCAACAGGAGCGAGAGCGGATTGTGCTTGTTTATATGCATAGCTTCCAGCATAGTTGCCGGCAGTCGCAAACACGACTTTCACTCAAAATTCATCAATTGCAGCCCTCGCCAACATCCGTTCAGGCAGGTTGTAGCGGCTGTAGCGTCCTAGGTTAGGCCTGCTCGAGTATTCTTCTACGCGTTCTTCTCTCCCGACGAGTTGCAGTTATCATAAGTGCCAGTGTGGCCCGACGCTCCGCGTCGGCAATTCCTGTCAACTACCCTAGTGTGGCTCGACGCTCCGCGTCGCCATTTCCTGTCAACTACCCAATGTATCTCAACGCTCCGCGTCGGCATTCTCTACATTCACGTCACCTCCATCCCTGTTCAATCTCCGCTCCCTTCACTGCTCCCCTCCTCTATTACTTTTTACTCTATCACTCTTTGATCACTCTTTCACCCAAGCCGACATTCACTTTGCGACTTCGACCCACAGCACTAGTACTTTTTCAGTAGCATACTACTTCCAAAATCGATGTATAGAAAATTCTTACGTTCTAAGATCCACCGAGCAACCGTCACCCAAGCTGACCTGGACTATGAGGGCTCCTTGACGCTGCCACCCAATTTGATGCGCGCAGCCGATATTCATGCCTATGAAGCTGTGCAGGTGTGGAACGTCACCCGCGGAACTCGCCTGGAGACCTATGCCATCTCGGGCGAGGAAGGCAGCCGCGACATTTGTGCCAACGGCGCCGCAGCGCATTTGATCCGACCAGGCGATGTGGTGATTGTGGCCACGTTCAGTTTTTTGGTCGACGCGCGCGAAGAGTCGCTGCTGGTTGAACCCAAAGTAGTGTTTGTTGACAGCCAGAATCAAATGATCCGCGTAGGTAAAGAGCTACCTGGCCCACGCCGACGCGGTGTGTCGAGTTCTAAGACCGATAGCTGCTGCTAGGGCTCCAGTGCAGCGCGTGCCAGGCAATTGTTCATGCAAGGCGACTGGATTAGTCGGCCCGATGGCGGAGCGGGATACAAGGGGTGGAGGAGCGTACCGACGGGGTGCGTTAAGCCATGCGAATCATGCTTGAGAAATACCGACGCGGAGCGTCGGGCCACACATGCTTGAGAAATACCGACGCGGATAGGTTGTGAATTTTTTGCAGGAATGCACATCATCGGTTCTTTCT
>JBEBXX010000240.1:0-4784 GCA_040391435.1 Aureliella helgolandensis
CTCTTCTCGTGCTTCCACTCGAGAGGGCCGCTTACTGATCCCCTAAAGAATTTTACTTGCATGAGGGAAACACCGTCCTCTTTTGGTAAACCAAAGCGACTCTGTGGATTCTTTGGACTCTATGGACTCCGGGATTCTGTGGCAGTACGAAATCGCGGCAGTAACTACTGCTTGAGGTCCCCGTGTTCGCGGGCGGGATGGGGCTGCACATGGAGCACCGCGCCTGGTCCAATGGCGATGCCATTTTCATGGATCACCAACCCTCCGCTGGCTTGGTCGATATCGCAATTCTGACTCAATTCGACCTCCCCGCGAATTTGCAGATGCAGCGGCTCGTGCTGCATGACTTGACTGCTCAAGCGGGCGACGACGAATCGCTCGGTATCGCCGAAGCGGTACTGCAGCACCGCGGTCTGCTGGTCGGTCAGCCAGTGGACTTCGAGCGTGTCGCCGGTCAAAATTCCCAGTTGCCGCCATTTTTTTCGCAGGGCGATAAGGTTGCGATACCAAGTCAGGGTTTCCGCGTTGCCCTCGTCTGCAGGTCCGATCTTGGAGGCCTGGAAAGAGGTCGGCGAAAGTGGTGAGGTGCCGCCACTCCAGTCGTGCTGCGGGTACTCGGAGCGCCGCCCGAGCTCGACGGCTTGACGCATGCTCGGGTCGCTGTAGTCGACGAAGAAATAAAACGGGTGTGGCGACGCGAATTCCTCTCCCATGAACAACATCGGGATGGCGGGGTAGAGCAGCAACAGGGTGGCCGCTGCGCGGTGCGCATCATCGCTTGTCAAACGATGCAGGCGTTGGCCCAAAGGGTGATTGCCGATGAAGTCGTGATTCTGAATCGAGAACACCAGTGAAGCTAGATCCGCCCGCGTGGGGGCTTCCGCAAGTGCGACTCGATGCCGCGGCAGTTCGATACTGCCGACGTAAACATAGCCGCGCTGCAATACGGTCTGCAAATCATCACCGTGGTAGACGCGACTGGACATCTGCTCGCCCGGTCGCAAGATCGCAAAGACCGAGTGTAAGAAATCGTCGCCCCACTGCGCGTCATAGCCGTGGCCTCCACCCTGGCGAGTTTGCAGCATCTGCGCATCGTAGACATTGGCTTCGGCGATCAAGTGCAACTGCCGCGATGTCTGGGCCCGAACCTCATCGAGGGTTTGTGACAGCTCTGTGGCAATGTGCAGCGGGCTCTCGTCGCCCATGCAATGTACGGCGTCGATGCGCAGACCATCTAGATGGAATTCATCGATCCAGTAACTGACGTTGGCAAGGAAATAATTGCGTACAGCCGCCGCAGTCGCTTCATCCTGGCTGTCAAAGTTCGGAGCGTCTCCCCAAGCCGTGGCGTGCTGTGCGGAAGTGTAGGGCCCAAAGTCCCGGAAATAATTTCCCTCTGGACCAAAGTGATTGAAGACAACATCGATGATCACCGCCATGCCCAATTGGTGAGCCGTATCGACCAGTTGTCGCAATTCATCGGGCGAACCATAGCTATGGTATGGAGCGAAGAAATGAACCCCGTCGTAGCCCCAATTCCACGCCCCGGCCGATTCGGCGAGCGGCATCAGTTCAACTGCAGTGATCCCTAGGTGCTTCAGTTCCGCCAAGCGTTCGCAGGCCGCAAGATAGGTTCCCTGAGCGGTGAACGTGCCCATGTGCAGTTCGTAGATCACCAGATCGCTTTTGTCTACGCCCTTCCAGGCGTCATCCTGCCAGCGATAGCTGTGCGGATCGACGACCTGCGATGGACCATGCACTCCTACCGGCTGGAAGCGGCTGGCCGGGTCGGGCCGCTTGCGGCCGTCGGGAAATACGAACTGATAGGTGCTACCGCTGAGTGGCTCGGGCAGCGTCAGCTCGAAGTACCCATCGCCGGTAGCCTGCATCGGCAGCAACTCACCACTGGCTGGCCGCTGGTCCACCGAGCTCTTTGATGGTCGACTGACCAGTTCGAGCGACAATTGCTCACTGTCCGGGGCCCACACGCGGAACAGCGTCTGCGATGCATTGACGATCGCACCCAGATGGCTGTGCCGTGAATGGCTGTGTGCTTGGCTGTGTGCTTGGCTGTGTAGTTGGCTGTGTAGTTGATTGTCTTTCACTTGTCTCGCATCGTTAAAGTTGGCGAAATGATGGTGGTTGTTGCGGCAACTATCATACCAACTAGGCGCGGCGATTGAGCGTCAGCCGGGCGCTTGCACGCCATCGGCTCACAGCACGACCCGCTGCCAGAAGAAATGCTGGCGATCACCGCGCGTGCGGACGTCCTCTAACATGACCTCGATGCTCGGATCGATCTGCTGCACACTTTTGCGTCCCGAACTCATGAGCGTGATGGGGCGACTGAAGTCGACCATCTCGGGAGATAACCAAACGATGGCTTTGTTATCGGGCGAGGGGATTTTCATAACGGCCACGCCATTGGCCGTCGAATCGAGCACGCGGGCTTCAAATAGCCCGTAGCGCTTGGGGTCGTACTGATAGGCGTTGCCGACCAAGTCAGGAGAGATCGATGCGGCTTCGAGCCAGTAGAAAAAGCGGTCTCCGGGCCGCATCGAACGCATGCTGATGTTCTGCAACGTGCGAATGCGACGGTGGCTGCTGAGCTCCATCCAGTCCATGATGCGCGGCAGTTCCGCAGCGAAGCGGACTCGACCTTCTCCGTGGTATTCAACCGCCATGCTGTCGTACAGGATCATCCCGTTGGGATTTAGCTGACGCGTGGCCACTGAGCCCACCAGGCTCGACCCGCGAGTCGGATCTAGCTCGCCATACACCAGGTACGTACCCAGTGGGATTTGATCCGGCGTGCGCGCCGGAGCGCTCAGATTCTCGCTGTAGTGCACAATGTATTTATCGGCAGTAGGCGAAATCATGACCGCCCCGGCCCATAAGCCGGGATGAGCTTGGGCTAGATCCCACGCGGCGGTGGCACCCGCGAAATGCCCTGATATAAACACCCGATCGGTGTCGATGGCGAAGTGCCGAAAGGCATCGCGCAGACAGGCGAGAATCCGCGCGTGCTCCGCTTCGGTGTATTCATAGTCGGTCTGCTCTTCGGTCATCCACTCGGGCGAGACGACGATATAGCCGTAGCGTGTGGCTTGCCCGAAGCGGTACTGTCCGCCAGATACGTCCAGGTTCATGCCGCACCACCAATCGATTTCCAACTCGGGTGAATTGCCTTTGCCTGGCAGCGCGAGCACGCACGGATAGTTGCGGTTGGGATCGTATTCGGGCGGGAGCTGAACGACGTAGGACACAGCATCTTCGGCAGAGCGTTGGACCTGCAGACGCAGCAGGCCGGCTGGATCGCCGGGTTGCTGCTGTGGAGCGGCCAGTGGCGGCCGCATCAAGCGGATGACCTGGGCCAGCAGCTCGGGCCGCGCACCCTCTTCGCCGCGAAGTTCTGCTAGGATCTGCTGGCGCTCGGCGGCCGTAGAGACCGTCATGTAGCGCTGCGCGAGCTCGCGCACGCGGAGCAGCGATTGGGCGACCGCCAAATTGTTTAAATCGGCACCGCTGCCCAGCAACCATCCGCCCACCGCATAGGCCACTAGGCTCTCGCTGGTGAGGGCCGCATCGCGGCGCAAGCGCTGGTAGTCGTCCAGACGCACGACCGAGTCGAAATTGATCTCGTCAGAGATCTCCTGCACCACCGGCATCAAGGAGTTCCGCTCGGCTTCGGGCAGTTTGCCCAGGTGCTCTTTGAGCGACGCGACAATGTCGCTGATGAGCAGTACCTGTTGCTGGACTTGTTTGATCTCAGCGTCCAGCTTGAGCTGGTTCTCACCGGAGAGCGTCTGCAGTGGAAATTGACCCAGCAGAGCTGTGGACAATTGATGCTGCCCGGCGCGCTTGCGAAGTTTGATCTCTTCAAACTTTTGGTTGGCTAGAAGTTGATTGAGCTGAGTCAAGACCGCAACGCGATCGCCCAGCTCGCTGGGGAATTTGACCAGGGCCTCGGACATGATCTCGTGAGCTTCGGCGTAGCGTTCGGCCTGAGTGTAAAAGCTGACCAGCCGCAGCCACTCGCTGGACTTGCTGAGATCCACAGCCTGATACAAAATTTCGCGCAGTTCGTCGGCCGGGATGGAGCTGGTGGCGATGCGTTGATCCCAAGCGAAATCTTCGCCGCCGCTGCGGAGGACTTCTACTTTCGCAAACAACGGTGTCAGGACGGTTATTCCCTGCAGCACTTCGATGCGGCCACGACTGGCCACCATGGCGTAATTGCGGCGGCCATACTTGTTGAACGATGAGATACCGAGCATGCTGCCGATAGCCACGGCATTGCCGGTTCGCGAGGCATCGGCCGCGGAAGGCAACACGATCTGCTCATGCGCCGGCATGGTCGATTCGCGCGTGGCGATGACATTTCGCGGCGATTTGTTGACGTAGGTGTATCGCAGCCCATCGTCCAGAACCAAAATGGAGCGGCTCGTCGTATTTCCCGTATTGACTCGTTCGGCCGATCGCGTGCTGATGGAGTCTGTGTCGGAGACGGTACCGGGGCCAAGCTGCATGCCGTTGCGAAGCTCGACCAAAAACTGTTGCTGAGCGGCCAGGCTGGGGCACCACAGCAGTCCCAGCAGCAGCACCCCGACCAGGCTTGGCGCAGCTCTAGCCGCTGGACCCTGATACAGCCGCGCACTGCTCGCTGCGCGGAGGCTACGCTTGGGCATGCGACTGGGACTCTGGCAGCGACTGGGACCGTGGCTAACAGGCTGGCTGCGACTGCGAGCAATGGACCGCTCAGGCTCATTAGAGGGCTGAAGCTG
>JBEBXX010000241.1:0-4781 GCA_040391435.1 Aureliella helgolandensis
GCGCATCCCGAGCCCTCTCAGCAGGAAGGGACCTTTGGCGGCTTTCGCGGTGAAACAGGGGGCGCACGCATCGACTGGCTGTTGGCCAGCCCGGAGCTAAAAGTGCTTTCAGCAGAAATCGATCGCCGGCAGTTCGACGGACGCGATCCGTCGGACCATTTCCCCGTGACGGCTGTACTCGAGCGAGCCAATCCGTGAGCGGCAAGTCGCTGCCCAGTTGGCAGCTTCCGACTGGCGTTAGCCGCGCCACCTGGGATTACCTGCAGTCGGAACATATCGCTGGCGAGTACGACGAATATTTTGCGGATAGCGCTTTGATGCGGCTGGACATGCAAGTGCTGCGCCAACGATTGCCAGCGGTGACGCCAGAGCAACCGTGCGTGATTGCCGATCTAGGGTGTGGCACCGGTCGAGTCGCCCGCGAGCTGCTGCCGCTAGGCTATCACATGCTCAACGTCGACCTGAGCCCAGCTATGCTGCGTGAGGTAGAGGCCAAAACGCCTGCCGAATATCGGCAGCACAGCCGCTGCCTGTCAGCCAACTTGGTCGAGATCGACCGAGTGCTCGAGCCTGCCAGTCTGGACTGGGCAGTCTGCCTGTTCAGCAGCCTAGGAATGATACGTGGCCGCCAGCATCGTCGGCGTTTTTTACGTGGCGTGCAGCAGGCCCTAAAGCCAGGCGGCACGTTTTTTGTCCACGTGCACAATCGCTACCGCAGCCTGCTCGATCCAGGCGGGCCCGCCTGGTTGGCGCGATCCTGGTTGACCAGTCGTTGGAACCAGCACACCGAATTCGGCGATCGCATCTACAGCTACCGTCGATTGCCCAAGATGTTCCTCCACATCTATAGCCGACGAGAGTTGCAACAAGACCTGCGCCACGCCGGCCTGCGCAATGTTAGTCTGCAGTCCATCGATGCAACGGGTTCCAAAGTATTACCAGCCACCTGGCTATGGCAGCCAATTCGCGCGGGCGGATACTTCGCCTTTGCTAATCGCAGTCTAGTCTAGTTAACTTATGCCCACTCAAGTCTTCGTTTCACAACCACCAGGGTTGCCTGCCATGAACATTTCCATTGCGAGGTTTGCCGTGCCACTGCTGCCGTTGCTTACATTTTTTAGCTTTGCTTGGCTGGCGATTGTCGCGCCCTGCGCAGGCCAAGAAGCCGTCTATCAAGGTGCCGCTGAACCCACGACTGCCGCAGAGATCTACGGCCAAGGGGTCCGCGAAACCGAGTGGCTGTCACCCGCCGAAGCGCAGCGGAAATTCCATCTGCCGCCCGGGTTCTCGATCGAGCTATTTGCCAGCGAACCCCAAATTGCCAAACCGATGAACATGGCCTGGGACGCGCGCGGCCGACTGTGGGTGACTAGCTCGCGCGAGTATCCCTATCCGGCCGCCGAGGGCGTTCAGGGGCGAGACACCATTCAGATCCTGGAGGACACCGATGGAGATGGCCGAGCGGACAAGTCGACCACCTTCGCCGATGGTTTGAACATTCCCATGGGCTTATTGCCAGTTCGCGATGGAGTGATCTGCTTTAGCATTCCTAACTTGTGGTTGCTGCGCGATGTGGACGGAGACGATCGAGTCGACGAGCGCGTGCTATTGCTCGGACCGTTTGATACCTCGCGCGATACGCACGGCATGATCAATTCATTGCGCCGCGGTCAAGACGGTTGGATCTACGCCTGCCACGGCTTTAACAATCAATCGCGGGTCACCGCCGCCGATGGTTCCCACGTGCAGCTCAATTCGGGCAATACCTTCCGCTTTCGCGAAGACGGATCGAGCATCGAACAGATTACCAGTGGGCAAGTCAATCCGTTTGGCGTAACCCGGGACGAGTGGGGCAATTGGTATTCGGCGGACTGCCACAGCAAGCCGCTTACTCATCTACTGCGCGGTGCCTGCTACCCCAGCTTTGGACGGCCCCACGACGGCTTGGGATTTGCGCCATCGATGATGAGCCACCTGCATGGCAGCACGGCTATTTGCGGTCTGCTGTATTATCAAGCCGAACAATTCCCGGCAGCCTATCGCCACTTGTTCTACAGCGGCAATGTGATGACCAGTCGCATCAATTGCAATGCGCTGGAGTGGCAAGGTGCGACAGCTCAAGCCCGCGAGTTACCCGACTTTTTGACCAGCGATGATCCATGGTTCCGCCCGGTAGATATACAGCAGGGGAGCGATGGAGCCATGTACGTTTCCGATTTTTACAACCGTATTATTGGACACTACGAAGTTCCGCTGGAACACCCGGGCCGCGATCGAACCAGCGGCCGAATCTGGAGGATTCGCTACCAAGGTGACCTGCCCGCCGAACCGGCGACCAGCTTGCGGGTCGAGCCTGCACAGCTTAAACAGGAACTGGCCAGCACCAACGTCGCCCGCCGCGAATTGGCTGTCGGCCTAGCCCTGCCGGCTACAGAAGAGTTTAGCTCTGCCACGGCCCGATCTCTGCTACTAGATGTCGACCAGAGCGAAGCCCTGCGGATCAGTGGCTTAGAAATATTGCTCCAGCGTGGAGAGTTGGCAGTGTCCGCCGAATTGCTTTCAGAGGCGACTCCAGCGCACCTGCTCGTGCGGCTATTGCACTTGGCGACAGAGCTGCCGCTGGCCCAGCGGGTCTCATCCGCGGAGCAGGTGCGGCGGCAGCTTCCTTACGAGAATCCGCAAGCCAATTTGGCCGCCTGCCAATTGCTGGGTTCGGTCCAATCAGCCGATGACATCGAGGTGCTGGCGAGCCTAATGGGCCGGCCGGGCGACGCGGACTACGACGCGGCACTCACTCACACTGCGCGAATCGCCATTCGGGACATATTGAAGGACGATGCTCAACTGGCTGCTGCCACGGCAAACTGGCCCGTCTTCTCCACGGCTGCATCGCGCGAAGTGAAGCTCGCAGCGAAATCGCCTGTGTCGGCTAAGATTGCGGCACGCGACCGACTAATTGCCGAATGCCTGCTGGCGGTGCCAAGCCTAACAGCGGCCACGCGATTGTTAGACTATGTGACAGCGCATCCCTCAAGCGACTCCAAATGGATTGACACCGCGCTTGCGGCGGTGACCAAACAAGCCGATGCCAATCTACTGCAGAGCCTGCTTGTAGTGCTCAAGCGCGTCAAGCCGAACAGCCTGCTCGAACAAGCCCAGCAGTTCGAGCGCGTGTGCCAGATCTATCTGGCGCAGCATAATGCCCTGTCGACGCCGCTGCGCGAATTCGGCCTGGAACTACAAACTGAAATGGAGCAAGTCATTCGCTCTCAGCCGCAGCGGCTTACCTGGCGCGATGCCGCCGGCAACGACTGGGGCATTCAAGCTCGCCAAGCGGATGGGGGACAATCTGTCGCGATGCGCTCAAGTTTTACTCTGGGCGAAAGCTACACAGGAGAGCTGGCAAGTGAGCCGTTTGCCTGTCCGGCCGAGCTCCAGTTTTTGCTCGCGGGCCATAACGCTTTGCCGGGGCAGAAGGACCCACAGCGTAATTACATCGAGTTGCAAAACGCGGCCACTGGCCAACGCATTATGCAAGCCTTCCCTCCACGCAGCGACATTGCCCAGCGAGTCCAGTGGTCGCTGGCGGACTGGCAGGGGCAGATGGTACGACTGGTCGTCGTCGACGGCGATGCGGGCAACGCTTATGCTTGGTTAGCAGCCGGACAATTCTCGCTTGAAGCCCTCAATGCGAACGACGACTCAGCTTGGCTGGCCGCCTACGGGTCGATGGTCAAACGCGGCCTACGCAGACTCGATGCCGCCACCGTAGAATCGCTGCGGCTGAGCACGCGGCCACAGGCTCAAGTCATTCTGTCGGCCCTCGTGGGTGCCGGGCAGCGCGCGGCGGCTGCGCTGGCCGAGCAGGCACTGAAGATCGGGCGCGACGATCTACTGAGCCCACAACTTTTGAACGCTAGCCTAAGCGACTCGGCTGACACATCTGACTCGCCTGGCTCGCCTGACTCGTCTGACTCACCTAACACTCTCAACTCGGCTGACTCGCCTGCTCAGGCAGCACCACCGCTCAACTTGGTCGAGTGGACGAAGCCGTTGGCGACTTCATTGACGCTTAGCCAACAAAGTGAATTGGCGCGCGAGCTGATGCGATCGGCCGAGGGCTGCCAGTTGCTACAGCAGTTGTTGCAGCAGAGCGTGCTCTCGCCGCAGTGCATGCGGCAGCCGGATGTGCTGCTCCCATCCTCGGTCGATAGCCAAACCAAGCAGTTCCTCGAAGCGCAAACACAGCAGGCTCGGCAAGTTCCCGTGAGCGAACAAGCTGCGACCGCGCGCATCGGCCAACTCAACTGGGAAACGGCTGATATGGAGCTGGGAAAAAAGCTGATGCAACAGCACTGCGCCGCCTGCCACCAACTGCGCGGGGAGGGCGCCCTAGTCGGACCGCAGCTCGACGGAACCATTGTCCGCGGTGCCCAGCGTTTGGGCGAGGACATCTTGGAGCCCAATGCGAATGTAGATGCAGCCTTCCGCATCACCGCACTGCTGCTGGATGACGATACAGTACTGACGGGCATGGTTCGCGAGAATGAAGATGGGAGCTTGACGGTTACCGGTCAGGATGGCCACGCGGTGCAAATTCCTGCGGCCCGCGTCGAAGATCGGCGCGACAGCCTGCAATCGCTAATGCCCAGCAATTTCGCTGAAGTGCTCGATGACCACCAACTTGCTTCGCTATTGAAGTATTTGATCGGCAACTAAAAGCGGATGCGAGTGGCAAGCCCTCGCATCCGCTGCGATCCGCTCTATTTATTTATCTTGAT
>JBEBXX010000242.1:0-4781 GCA_040391435.1 Aureliella helgolandensis
CGCAAAAACCGTCGGGGGAGCCCTACGTGTTTGTCATGCAAGACACCGCCAGCGGGAGACTGGTCGGGCTGAGTTGCATTTTCAGCAAGACCGGTGGTTACGAACCGTTCTATAGTTACGCGCGGGTGACCGAATCGAACTACTGTGAACTGCTAAACAAAGTGCAGGAGGTGGAGGCGCTGCATTTGCAAAAGCTTCACGATGGGCCGACGGAGATCGGCAGCCTGTTTTTGCTTCCCGAATATCGCGGCCAGGGACGTGGCCGCTTGCTCAGCTTAGTCAGGTTCATGTTCATGTCAGCTTATCCTAAGCGATTCGCCGCCGAGGTAATTGCTGAAATGCGAGGCGTGATGCACGACGATGGATACTGTCCAGTCTGGGAAGCCATCGGTCGCCACTTTTTTGACATGGACTTCCCTCAAGCAGACAATCTCTCGACGCTCAACAAGCGTTTTATCGAGGACTTGATGCCGCGTTACCCGATCTATACCAGCTTGCTGCCGCCGCCTGCACTGGCCGCCCTGGGCGAAGTGCATGTGCAGACGCGGCCTGCACTTGCCATGCTGCAAGCCGAAGGGTTTGAAAAGACCAATATGCTCGATATCTTCGACGGTGGCCCCGCGGTGCGCTGCGCAAGGCTGGCTATTGACGCAGTGCGTCGCACTCAGGTTCGCTCGCTTGAATCTATCCAAGCTGAAGTAAGCGGCCCAGTGCGGATCATCGCCTCATTAAATCACGGCTTTCACGCCACTATCGCCAACGTTAGAGAGGATGCAGAAAAAATCATCCTCTCTCATAACACCGCCGATCTATTGCAAGTGGCCGTTGGTGACCAACTGCTGTCCACGTCGCTCCACCCAACGACACACTAATTGCTCAGCCCCATCAATTCGCTAAGCGCCCAGCCGCAGCAGATGAAATAGCAAAGTCATTGCAATAATCATTACAATACGAAGTCGCCCGTTCAAAAATCTGCCATCGCCGATTGTGCCCTTCAGCTTTGAGAACCACCGCCATGAACACACCCCCTGCGACGTCGATGGGGCTGTGCTACATCGCTGGCGAATGGAGGGCTGGACAGGCTGCCCGCTGGCAGCGGTTGTCGCCGGCGGACGAACAACCAGTTTGGCAAGGCCGCTGGGCGACAACGGCACAGGTCGAGCAGGCTATCGAATCCGCCCACCAAGCCTTTGCCGCGTGGTCCGAAACGGCGCTCGAACAGCGCATTTCGATCTGCCAAAAGTTTGTTCAAATCGTCGCCGAGCGCATGGCAGAATTGGCGACTGTGATCGCTGTCGAAACGGGCAAACCGCTCTGGGAAGCGCGCACCGAGGTCAGTGCCGTCCTCTCCAAAGTAGACAACTCGATCGCTGCCATTTCCAAGCGTCGCTGGACGACGACAGAACCTTCCGGCGACGTTCTAGCCGTTACGCGCTACCGACCGCATGGAGTCATGTTGGTACTGGGGCCATTCAACCTCCCCGCGCACCTGCCCGGCGCGCACATCGTCCCGGCCCTGCTGGCGGGCAACACCGTAGTTTTTAAGCCGAGCGAACTGGCATCCGCCACGGGCCAATGGCTTGTCCAGGCTTGGCAACAGGCCGCTTTGCCCGACGGCGTTTTACAACTCGTGCATGGTGCAGCCGAGGTTGCCATCGCTGCGGCACAGCATCCGATGACTGCTGGCGTGTTGTTTACCGGCAGCCGCCGCGTGGGCGTGAGCTTGCACAAGTTGCTAGCTGGTCAGCCCGAAAAAATGCTCGCGTTAGAAATGGGCGGCAACAATCCGTTGGTCGTACATGGCTCGAATAACCTGCGAGCCGCGGCAATTACCACCATCCTCTCGGCATTCATTACCTCGGGGCAGCGTTGCACGTGCGCTCGGCGACTGATTGTCAGCGGAACTTCCACCTACCAACGACTGGTCGAACACCTGCAGGAACTGATGCCCAAGATCGTTGTCGGCTTGCCACTGGATGAAACGCAGCCCTTCATGGGGCCACTGATTCATCCGCAAGCCGCAGACGACATGCTCACAGCCCAGCGGCAGAGCCTCAGCGCAGGCGGGGAGCTGCTGGTCGAGATGCAGCGCAGTCCACGCTGCGGCGCACTGCTGTCACCGGGCCTGATTGCCACTGCGCCGATGACGGCGCTGGAGGATTGTGAACACTTCGGACCACTGCTGATGGTCCAGGCCGCCGACGACTTAGACGATGCCATTCGGCTAGCCAACCACACTCGGTTCGGTTTATCCGCCGGCTTCATAGGCGATAGGGTTGAAGATTTCCATCATTTCTTAAGACATGTCCGAGCGGGTGTCATCAACTGGAATCGCCAGATGACCGGTGCCAGTGGACGGCTGCCGTTTGGAGGAGTCGGGCTGAGCGGCAATCACCGTCCTAGCGGTTACTTCGCGGCCGACTATTGTTCCTACCCCGTCGCCTCGTTGGAGAGTCACACACTCAGCGACACCAGCGGCGATGTGCCTGGACTAAATTTTGATGTTCACTGAAATTAATATCGATGCACTCGTCGGCCCCACGCATCATTTCGGAGGTTTGGGTGTAGGCAATCTAGCCTCGCAGCAACATGCCTATCGAGCGAGCCGGCCGCGGGAGGCAGCCCTACAGGGTTTGCGTAAGGCTTCACTGATCGCCAGCTTGGGTGTTCCACAGTATTTACTGCTACCGCCAACTCGCCCGCGTTTGACTTGGCTGCAGGAGCTGGGCCTGGGCGTGGATTCATCGACGCAATTGTCCGCTGCGCTGCATGCTGCGCCGCGCGCGTTTTCGGCCGCCTTTAGTAGCGCATTTATGTGGGCGGCCAACATGGCCACCGTTTCTGCCGCTTGCGATTGCAGAAGCCGTCGCCTGCATATCACCCCAGCTAATCTAATCAGCAGTTGGCATCGTGCAGGGGAGGCCGCCGAGCGTGCCAGTGACTTAAGTCGACTGCTGGGTGCGTTAGATGACTGCACTGTTCATCTGCCCTTACCATCCATCCTTCCGCTGCGCGATGAGGGAGCAGCCAATCACATGCGGTTATGCGATGCGACGGGCGAAGTTGGTTTCAACGTCTTTGTCTATGGGGACGACGCCAAACTTGACTCTAGCGATTGGCAATTTTTGCCCAGACAAACGCTGGCCGCCTGTCAGGCGATTGCCCGCCGACACCAACTCGACCCTCAGCACACTTTCTTTCTGCAGCAGCATCCGGGCGCAATATCAGCCGGTGTATTCCACAACGATGTCATCTGCACCACTCACGGCAGTCTGCTGATCCATCACGAACTGGCGTTCCTAGATGCTGAACAAGCGCTACAGCGGTTGGCCGAGTGCTTCCGACAGGCGACTGGTACTCCGCTACTGCGCATTCAAATTGGAAGCTCCGACTTACCCTTGGACGAGGCAGTTCGCAGTTATTTTTTCAACAGTCAGATTATTTCACCACGCTGCGTAAGAACGTCGAGCCCCTCGCCAAGGATGGTACTGATCAGTCCGCAGCAATGCCATGAGATCGCCTCCACTCGTCGTCTGATCGATCGCCTCGTTGCCTCGCCCGAAAACCCGCTTGAGGCAGTCCACTACGTGTCGCTGGAGCAGAGCATGGCCAATGGGGGCGGTCCGGCCTGCCTGCGCCTCCGAGTCCCCCTGAGAGAAGCCGAAATCGGGCGGTTGCCCGGTCGACTCCGACTCGACCTGCAGCTCGAAGAGCGTTTGACCGCTGCGATCGAGCGCTGGTATCCAGAGACGCTGGAGCTAGCTGATTTGTGCGATCTAGACTACGCTCGAGAACTCGCTCAGGTTAGCATGAACTTGCGAAAGGAATTCCACTAAGACTGCTCGCTGATTCGGCTTGCCAGCGCACGCATTAAAATCCTCACGCTCTCAAAGAGACTCCCTGATGAAACCCTCGATCCGCTCCGCTGTGTTGTGGCTTGTGTTAGCCACGTTTCTGTCTCTGGGCGCTACGCCAGCGCTGCTAGCGGTAGAGCCCGGCGCACCGCCGTTCTATCCTGACAAGATGCAACTTCTGAATTGGATCGATGCAGCGGGGCAAACCCATCCGATCCACACAGTCGATGCGTGGCAGCGGCGCCGGGCACATATACTGGCCGGTATGCAGCAGGTCATGGGCCCGCTTCCGAATGTCGATAGCAAGTCTGCCTTGCAAGTGAAAGTGTTGGAGAGCGAAGAGCTGCCCACAGTCATCCGCAAGAAGATTTCCTTTCAGGCGGGTCCAGGTGACACCATTCCCGCCTACTTGCTGATCCCCAAGAATCTGACGGGCCCTGCACCTGCCATGTTGTGCTTGCACGGCACGAGTGGTAGTCGCGGCCGCACAGCCGGATTAGGTGCTGACTATCCGCGCTACACGTTGGAACTGGCCGAACGCGGGTACGTGACCATCGCGCCGGATTACACGCTGCTGGGCGAGAACCAGACCGATCCGCAGTCGCTAGGCTACGCGAGTGGAACGATGAAAGGGATCTGGAGCCATATTCGAGCGCTCGATCTATTGGAGTCGCTACCCGAAGTGGATCCGCAGCGAATGGGCTGCATCGGCGTATCACTCGGTGGGCACAACAGTCTGTTTGTGGCGGCTTTCGATCCGCGACTCAAGCTCGTGGTCACCAGTTCTGGCTTCGATTCGTTCCTGGACTACATGGATGGCGATCCCAGCGGATGGTGTCAACAGCGTTACATGCCGCGGATTGAAAGCGAGTTCGACAAAGACCCACGCAAGTTGCCATTCGATTTCCCTGAAGTATTGGCAGCGAT
>JBEBXX010000243.1:0-4770 GCA_040391435.1 Aureliella helgolandensis
GGGACGGTATCTGTCGCAAAGTGGTTCTATGACAATGATAGGTTTATCGCCCCAAATTGTAATCTATTCGTGTTAGGATAAATGGATCCGCTGAGAGTTTGACTAATCTGATTGAATACCCGCGAGCTGGCGGACTGGACGTGAGGCCTCCGACTGCGCGGCCCTTCGCGCACGCCGTTCGACAAGTTAGAAACGACCCGTTTAGCACTGCATTATGTCGCGTACCTCCAGACCTAATCTATACAATATGCTTCAGACCTTTTCGTCGTACAGGCACCGTTGGTCACTATGGCTTCTGACCTTAGCCCTGCTTTTCTCGAGTCACACAGTCTCCGCGCAAACCGACTGGGATGACGAAGAGTTGCCTCCGTACACGCCGGGCTTGATCGCCGAGGTCCGCTCGGCAACCGGACACAGTCTGACTCGCCTTGTCCCCGACGTATCGCTGCATCAACTGCAACTGCCCGAGGCGTCTGCAGCAACCGGTGGCCAAGCGAATGAGGAAGGGAACAGGGTCACTTGGAGCGGGCATTTGTGGGCCCGAGATAACGGCATGTTCCACCTGCAGTTATTCGTGGCAGGGAAGGTACGAGTCAGCTTGGCCGGTAAAACACTGCTAGAGGCGCACAGCGACTCGCCAGAGTGGTTCGAGTGCGCGCCCATTGAGCTTAACTTCGGTTACCATCCGCTGCAGATCGAATTCCGGCCTACGACTACCCCGGTTCACCTAGGACTGTACTGGTCAGGTCCCGCATTTGCGCTAGAACCCATCGCCGCGCACTTCCTTTTCCACGCAACCGATGAAGCCCCGAGGGACCAGTTTCACCTGGGCCAAACGCTCGATCGCGGCTTAAGGTGTGCCGCATGCCATCATCGCTCCCCGGCGGCTTCTCGAGCCGGCACCGCAGATGCTAAAGATGGCTCAAATGGGGGCGACAAAAGCCACTTGCGGGCACCCTCCCTCACGAAGTTGCAAGGGAATTTACATCCACAGTGGCTGATGGAGCAGTTGACCCAACCTGCTTCTGGCCTACGCAGGGCGGCCGTCGCTCAAGGCGCTGACTCGGCCGCGGCGTCCGATCCGAAATCCACACTGGTTTCGCAGTGGAACAACCAGCACCTGCCGGCTTATGAAATGTCCGTATCCGATGCCGCCGATATCGTAGCCGCGTTGTGGCAGGCCTCGCTGCCGCCCGACAAGATGCAGCCGCTCGAAGTGCAGCTACAGGCAGACAGTCGGGCACTCCCTAAAAAGTCAGCTAAGTTGCGGACCGTGGGCGATGCGGCTCAAGGCCAAATAACATTCGTCTCAATTGGGTGCGTTGCCTGCCACCACATTGGCGAGCTAGGTGCAAGCGATGAGTTGGACAGCCGCTTGTTCGGCGGCGGTGATTTAATTGAGCTGCATCGTAAACGCCCAAGCAGCTTCATTCGCCGCTGGCTGGAAGATCCTGCACTAGTCAACGCGGATCACCGCATGCCCGATTTCGAACTGACGCCCCTCGAACAACTCGACCTCGCCACCTATTTGAGTTCACTCGACGATTCGCTCAGTCAGGCTCCGACTGATAGCCAGGACTCGCGAGACGCGGCTGATACAGCGACATCTGCCGGAGATGCGACTCGCGGCGCAAAATTGATTACCGCTTACCGCTGCGGAAACTGCCATCAACTGCCAGAGAAACTGACTGCCCCGCTCGGTTCGGCGGAGTTAGATACTAAACTGCTAGACGCTACCAGCCACTGGGAACACGGATGCATGCAGGCCGCTCAACCCGCCGAGCAGCGGCCGGGCTTCGGCTTGGATTCCGCACAGCGGGCCGCGCTGCAGTCCTACTGGAGCGAACCTCAGCCGTGGGCTTTGGCTGGCGCAGGTGGCGAGGCTCTACTGCGTGAGAACAATTGCACGGCCTGCCACGCGCGCGACAGTCACCCGGGTATTAAGCAGCAGTTGGCCTCGATAGTTGAAGCGGTTCCCGAGCTTGCTGCGCGTCTGTCCGCGCTATCGCCGCCATCGTTGACGGCCATCGGTGACAAACTCTATGAGCCTGCCTTGCGCGCTTCTATCACTCGCACCAGCGCACCTCTGCGGCCTTGGTTGGACGTGCGCATGCCGCGTTTCACCCTCTCTGACGCGCAGCTAGAACTACTGACTCAGTCGCTGATAGACCACGACCGAATTCCTGCTAAGCCTGACTCACCGGACGCCGACGAATCGGACTCTGCCCGTGCGCAGCTCCAACCTGCAATCGCTCAAGCTCCAACGCCGAAGAATTCCGAGCAAGCCGTTGTTGACCGTCACGGTAGCCCGGTCACTGGCGAGCTGCTCACCGATACGGTTCATCAAATGGCGGCAGCACGCTTGGTAACTGCCGAAGGGTTTGGCTGCCTGAGCTGTCATTCGATTGGCGCTGTCGCGGCTCCCAAGGTTGATCTCAACGCGCGCGGCACCAATCTGGCTATGCTGGGCGAGCGCATTCGCCCGAGTTGGTTTCAGCGGTGGGTCCGCAATCCGTCGCGCATCGTGCCACGGATGGAGATGCCGGCCATACAAACCCCGGTGCATGGCGTGCTGCAAGATTCGCTCGACCTTCAGCTAGATGCGGTGTGGGCAGTGCTCAATACGCCGGGCTTCACGCCACCGCGACCGGGGCCGGTGCGTGTGGTGCGCACGCACAACGAGACCGAGCTGGACGAACGCGCGTGGCTGCTGACCAATGTGCTGGAGATCGACTCTAGAGCATTTATCCGCCCCTTGGTCGTGGGCTTGCCCAATCGCCAAAATTTCATGTTTGACCTGGAAACTGGCCAACTGAAAACTTGGTGGTTGGGAGACACAGCCCACCAACACACGCGCGGCAAAACATGGTTTTGGGAGCCAGGGGTCGGAACCTTAACTGAGCCTGAGCAAGTGCTTGAGAGCGTCCGCCTGATCGATGCAGCGGGACGCGTTTGGCAGCCCATGCGGCAAGGACAATTCGCAACGCAGTTCGATCGATCGGAGCATGTTGATAACGCAGTCGTATGGCACGGGCGACTGCATATGAAACCGGCAAGCACTGAGCCACCTGCAGATGCTAACAATCTGCCCGCGCGCTGGATACACATCGCTCAAACGCTAAAAGCAGTTGAGTTCGGCAAGGACGCCAGTTCTGCGTGCACGACGCGGCTGTCGGGCCTAGAACCCGGCGATCGCGTGCAGTGGCTCAGTTCGGCCAGTGCACTATCCACTCCTGCTGTCGCTGCCGGCCAGTGGCGCAGCTCACTGCAGTTGGGAGAGACTCGAATCGATGTCAGCAGCCAAACTCCGATGCAGCCTAACGATCAGGGACTGTTTGATTTTGTTGTCACCGATGAGACGGACAATGCCAGTGCTGAGTCCAGTGCCGAACCAGCTCCTGGGAGCTTGCAGTGGACTAGTACGTATCGCGCACTGGTTCCCACGGATCGATTTCCAACGTTTCCAGCCACTGAAAGTGTGCTCGCACCTCAGCCGTTAGATGTGGTGCCGGGCTACAGCGCAGTGCAATTGCCACTGCCATCAAGCGAAATGCCCATTTCGTTTGCGTGGGATGCGCATGGAGAAGGCTATGTCGGCTCCCTCAAGGGGCGAGTATTGAGGCTGCGCGATAGCGACGGCGATGGCTTGGCCGACGCATATGAATTGATCAGCGATGAATTGCCGACACCTTATGGGCTGTGGGCAGGTGCTGAAGGTATCGATGCTTTGTCCAAATTCGGACTGGTGCGATTGACTCCTCCACGCCGGGCAGGCGATCCATTTGATGCCACGATCGTCGCCGATGGCTGGGGGAGCACGCAGGACTACCATGACTGGGCCATAGGCTTAGAGCGAGACGCAGCCGGCAATTACTATATGGCTCTGCCTTGTCAGCAGGACGATCGCTCGCCGGCCGCCGCCTTCCTGCGCGGCACAGCGCTGAAGTTGATCCCGGTTACCTCCAGCCAGGAACCACGTCGATATCGCATCGAAGTTTTGTCTGCCGGCCTGCGTTTTCCGATGGGGATCGCCTTGAATCGCGACGGCGAACTGTTTGCTACCGACAACCAAGGCAACTACAATCCGTTCAATGAGCTGAATCACTTGCGGAAGGGTAAACGCTATGGGTTTATCAACAAGCTCGAGAACAGGGATGGGTTTTCGCCCCCCTTTGAGTCACCCGCTATCAATCTACCGCACCCGTGGACGCGCAGCGTCAACGGCGTGTGTTTCCTGCACACACCGCCGAACCTGAAGCAAGACAGTCCGCTGTTCGGTCCGTTCGAAGGACACCTTATCGGCTGCGAGATGAATGGCCGTTTTTTGGTCCGCATGAGTTTGCAAAAGGTAGGCGATGACTATCAGGGGGCCGCTTATCTATTTAGTCGCCCACCAGGTGGAGCCAACGCGGGTGCGCCATTGCAAATCGGCCAAGATAGCTCAGGAGCAGCACAGAAGAATTTTGAAGGACCTATCGTGTGTGAAGTCTCTCCGGCGGGTGAGCTGTACGTCGGCAGCCTGCTCGATAGCGGCTGGGGTGGAGGGCAGAACACGGGCTCCATTGTGCGACTCTCGCCCGATGGTGAACTGCCGCTGGGGATCGCCGAAGTTCGCGCAACGGGCGCCGGTTTTGAAGTCGACTTCACGCAGCCCATAGATGCAGAGAAAGCGGCGGCTGTCGAAAACTATCAACTGCGTTCGTATCAACGCATTGCAACTCCGGCCTACGGTGGCGACGACCAGAATGAACGCCATGAGACGATACTGTC
>JBEBXX010000244.1:0-4760 GCA_040391435.1 Aureliella helgolandensis
AATGCCTATGGTCTGCGTCCACGCGAGGAACTGTTCGATATGCGTCGCGATCCACATCAAATGCACAACCTGGCCAATGATCCAGCTTACAGCGGCGTGCTGAGCGATCTGCGTGAGCGACTGATGAACGAGCTGCAGCTCAGTGGCGATCCGCGCGTCGTCGACGATGGCGAGTTCTTTGAATCGCCCCCCATGGCTGGACCACTGCCCGATGATGTGCCACATCCCAAGCGTCAAGTTAAATAAGTCGATTCGCGCACACAGACTTGGCATGCCGCTGGTTCAGCGATCCAATGGTCGAGCGCTGTCGGCTTCATGCAGACCTTGTGCGACAAAGCTCTCGCATCGCCTGTCTACTCCTCGCCAGCATCGGCGTCTGCAATTGCCACAATCCGCTGCGTGTCGCCGCAATTGCCGCAGCGATCCGCTGGACCGGAAGGGTCGTGTATTTTCCCACAGGTCGCACAACAACTTTGAGACGCCGCAACTCGCCAAAGTGACTCCTCACGTTCAAAATCTTCGTTGGGCAAAATACATAGACCAGCCCGAGTTGGTTGCGCACGGATCACGCTGATTTTCCCTGAGCATTCCAGATAAGCCGCGCGGACTTGACCGAGATGCACAATCCCATGCGTGCGCAGTGCATCAAACAACTCGGTTTGTGACAACCGTTCGTTCTGCAGCTTTTTTATATCGACGACCCCAGCTTGGACTAAGCACACCGCTTCGCCTTCGATCCAGGCTTCAATGGTTTTGTTGGTTTCGGTGATGTAGCTTAAGAATCGCTGCAGCCCGATGATGATCGCGATGACTAGCATGGTGTGCAGCAGCGGAACGTCATCGTAGAACATTGGGTCACCGACCGCAGAGCCTAGCGCCACAATAATGGCGAATTCGAAAGGCGTGAGTTGTCCCATGCCGCGTTTGCCCATCCAGCGGAGCAGCAGCAGCGTGTAGCTAAAGATGATCAGCGTTCGGAAGGCTACTTCTAGGAAAAACAGCGGTGGCTTGTCGCCTAAGAAAATGCGGGCAAAATCGAATTCATAATCGCTCATGATGCAGATATTACTTGCTTGGGAATTGCAGATGTCGATCGAGAAAATCAAACGTGCCTTGAGCATTGATCATATGCGGCCCGTTAAACCATTCGATCTGGCAGTGTTCGGGTAGACCTAGGCGGGCGCTGTACAAGAAATGCGCCTTGGCAAATTCAAATGCGACACGCTCGTCGGTGGCAACCGTATCGCGCTGCCCGCGTTCGACCATAAACGGACGCGGAGCGATGAGCGCGGCCATCTCCGCGTAATTGAAGGTGGTGCCCAAGTCGAACTCAAAGATCTCGTATTCCCCGGTCCACACATACGAATAATTTTCGCGTGTCGACGCATTCTTATCGACCCAGTCATTGAAATCTCCCGAGCAGATAGACAAACAGTACTCGGAAACCAGCGGCGGAATACGCATGGCACTTTTGCCGCCATAGGACAGGCCATAAAACGCGATCCGCTCAGCGTCGACGTGAGGTTGAGTTTTCAACCAATTGACAATTTGCTGATGCTGCGGAACGATGATCGAGAACAATGTTTTCTTAAGCGGGTAGGCCTTGCGCTGCAACGTGCGAAAGGCATCTTGACCGATGTACAGGTTTTGCGGAGCAAAGGTAATGTACCCTCGCTCCGCCAGCTTGGCGGCGAAGTCGTGATAGGCGCGATGATCTCCCTCGATGGTATCCTGTGGACGACCCTCTAAGCCGTGTTGGCAGACGACGACCGGTCGCCTTTCATCGGGTGACATGTCTTTGGGTACGCACAAAATGCCATAGGCGAAGACATCGGGAAAAACATCCAAGGCGACTTCGTATCCCGTCCATTTCGGTTTGTCATAGATTAGTCGCGAGCGGGCGTTGAATTCCATCAGTGGCCGATCGAAGTGACCAATAACCTCGTCGCGAAAATAATCGCGGTAGGGCTCGATCGACTTTTGATAGGCAGCGACGGAGGATGTGTCCAGCGGGTATCGCCCGGGGCGCGTATCGGACAGATCGCTACCTAGATTCAAAAAGCCACGCCGCTCAGCGGCGCTTTCTGCGAGCTGCCATTGGTTGAGTTGTTCGAGCTCAGCGAATTGCCGTGCGTGCCGCTCAGCGGCTCGTCCCTGGGCTGCCGACTTGGCCTCTTCAAGCTGCGATGGGCTGGCGGCTTGATCGAGTGCATCTTGTGCGGTCCCTCTGAATTCGGCGCTGTCACGGCCGGTCAGAGAATGCCAGAAGGCCGCGGTGGCCGCTGCAGATACAGCACCGGTTGGCTGAGCGCGCGGTGCTGGCTGGTCTCCCAACGCCGTAGTTTCCGATGCCTTAGCCGCAGTTTCCGATGCCTTAGCTGGCGAGAAGTGAGCCACGGCAAAGGGTAGAGGCGATACCAACTGATCGAGCCTAGCTAGTTCGGCTGCCACCTCGGCGTGGGATGGAGGTTCAAGTATAGCCGGCGCACCTCCCTCACTGGGTAACTCAAGCCATGGAGCCCCGCGCTCGTCGATCACCACAGCGCGTGGCGCAATCATCGAAGCAAGCTCAGCATCGCCAAAGGCTTCCAACAGACCAAACACATTGCGGCTGAGCGGTTGTTGCCAGATCCGCTGTCGCGAGCCGAAGTACCCCGCCACACAAGCCGCGTCGATGCGCGGGTCGAGCGCCGCCGCGTACAGCGTGAGCATGCCACCTTCGCCATTGCCAATGACGCCGATAGGTAGCTTGCCGCCGTTGGCAGCGTCTGAAAACCAATCGATCCCGGCCAATATTTTTTGAGTCTCGTAGCCAATCAAATGTCGTCCAAGCACATAGGCGCTGCGGTATAAGTACTCGCGATTGGTCATTTTTGCGCGTCCGCGACGAGCGCTCAGGCTGCGATCGATCAGTGTCGGCACTAGTACTCGACAGCCATTGGCAGCCAGCAGGCGAGCAAATTGTTGCTCCGCAGGTAACCCGGCCGCGATTCCACAAATCAGCTCCGGTGTTTGGTCGGCATCAGGGATGGCGATGACGCTAGCCACGGCTTCGCCGTGAGGGACCAACCACAGGCCTTCGCCGTGCAGACCTTGTAGAGCTGGCCAGCGGACGGCATAGATGTCGTAGTCTCTGCCTGCATGCAGCACATGCGACTGCGAAGTCGACGAGACGAAACTCAGGGCTGCAAATGGCTGCCGCGGATCGCGCACGCCCAGGATGTAGGCTAGTCGCTCACGGTTTGGCAGCAGCGATTGTGTATAAGCTGCGGCAGAAGTTTTGTCGCGGGACCAGTGTGGTTCGCGTCGCGACACAGAATTCTCCAGCTCTCGCAGCAGAAACCGGTCTGCGCCAGCGACCATCTGCGCGGCGATGTCGCCTTGCATAAGCAGCGACTGGGTACCCGGGATTGTAGCCGGGACTTGAGCCGGAAAGTCTTGTTGAGCGAACGCGCAGATTGCGAAGCCTAGGAATATCGACAAAGCGCACGCCGGACGGGCCAAATTGTGCGTCATGATACATCCTCTAGCCGCAAGTTTTAGTGGTGGAGTCTTAAGGGTGACCGCGGCTCGTTACTCAACTGGAGCTAGCAACACTCAACTGGAGCTAGCAACGCTTGAAGATGTCTTGAACAACCGCAGCAACGCCGAGCGAAGCTCGCGAACCTTGAGCGGCATTGCGAGCAGCATTCGCTTGGGACCGACTTTGGCATTGCGAATGACAAACTGCTGCTTGCGGTCGACTAGGAGAATTGCCGGAATGTGGGCGGTATGAGCTTGGCTACCGAAATTGTTGAAGGCATCCAGCGCCGCGCCGGCTAGCTCCGGCGCACTGAACAGCACACAGTCTGCTGGCGGTTCTTCGCCGGGCACGAAACGCGCTAAAGCACGTCCAGGATCGCTGATGACGAGCACGCGATAACCTCGCTTCTTGAGCTTTTCGCGGATCAGATCCTGAAACTCCATCTTGCTTTCGACCAACAGGATGGTCTTGTTGGCTCCCTCAGTAGCCGCCTCGATGGCTGCCGGATCGTCCTTTTTACCCGCTGCGATGCGCGCCGTGGTAAGCGTGTCGCCCGCCTCCAACCGATCCAACGTTACGCGTAGATCCTCTAACATTTCGTCGGGAGTCTGATAGCGCTTGAGAGGGTCGAACTCCATGGCCTTGTGGACGATGGCGGCCACGTTGAGCGGGATGTCGGGATCGATTTTATTGATGTGCGGCACTTCGCGAAAACGGCTGACATTAAGCCGAGCCATGCGATCGCGAGTTTCGGTCAGCGGCGAGTCGCCGGTCAGCACATGGTAGAGCATGCTGCCCAGAAAATAGATATCGCTGCGCGGATCGTCCTTGCGCACTCCGGTACCGCGTTCCAGAGCAGCGTAATCGATGGCGCGTGCGTTGGGACAATCCGCCAAGGCGGCTTCGTTGCTGGTATCAGCCAGTGCGGCCAAACCGAAATCCACCAACTTGGCTTTGCCCTGGGCGGTCACCAGCACGTTGCTGAGCTTCATATCGCGGTGCGTGACCCCTTTGGAGGCTGCAAAAGCCAGTCCGCTGGCCACGTCGCGCGTGAGTTGCAACGCCGTCTTAGGGTCCAGCTTGCCGCGAATCCTGGTCAACTCGCGCAATGTTTGACCCTCCACAAACTCCATGACCATGAATGGATTGCGTGGATCGGCGTCGACCTCGTAAATCGCCACAATGTTGGGGTGTCGCAGTTCCATGCCCACCCGTGCTTCGCGCATAAACTGCTCGA
>JBEBXX010000245.1:0-4758 GCA_040391435.1 Aureliella helgolandensis
TCGCCAGACGGTGGCCGTCGTAGCGTCCCACGCTCTGGCGAGCGTAGCTACCGTCAAGCTGATTAGTCGACAGACACGACTTCGCCGCCGTTGTGAGTGCCCAGTGCGCCCCACGCTCCGTAGGGACTGGGGCCGGATACTGGCTGCGTCATGGTTAGATTGCCGCTGTCGATCGAATCCGAGATGAAACCTACCGAACCATCCAGACGCGAGGCTTGAATGCCGCCGGTGTGATAGCTGTTGGGCGTGAAGATAGCAGCGTAATAACCAGTAGGACTTGCCCAGCAACTTGGTCCATTAGGTGGAATGACGGTGTGAAAGCCATTCCAGGGTGTACCCGTTTGGAAAAAGTTCCCCCGCCAAGTATCGCAGGGTTCGGCGTATACCTGGAGATTGGTCGGGCTCATCGCGCCGGTCATACAGGCCGATGGATTGAGGATTGGCTGCGCACCGTCTTGCGGTAGAATGCCCGGCACCGAACCTGATCCTCCTTTGAGTTGTGGTGACCAGTATCCCGTGGGTGCACTGGCCGACTCGCTAAATGCGAGGGTATTGCTCGTTCCATCACTAATCGATCCCATCTTCTTCCAACTGTCGGCATGGAATGGTCCGCGATTGCGAGCCGAAACGTATTGGTTGCTGACGTAGTTAGGGTGGTGCCAGGCCGCGTCAAGTTTCAGTACACCGTCACCCATGCTGTACATGTAGTTCAGACGCGCGTTATTGGCGTGTGGCGAAGGGTCGTTGGCATACGGTTCCGATGGGCACAGAAGTTCCGATACGCGAGATTCATACATCGCTCCCCCAAAAATACCGGCATTGAGATTCGCAGATGAATTCAAGCGAGCTTGAATGGCGTCGCTGCGAGCCTGCTGCTCCATGTAGGGCATTAGGGCTATGGTGATTCCCGGAAAGTGGCGTGCCACATTCGTACCACCGGGAAACACTCCTGCTGCAGGGAACGACTTATATGCACTTTCGTAGTTGTGCAACGCCAATGTTATCTGCTTCAGACGATTCGAACATTGCATGCGCCGCGCCGCTTCGCGCGCCGCCTGAACCGCTGGCAACAATAAACCGACCAAAATACCGATGATCGCAATCACTACCAATAACTCGACCAAAGTGAAACCCAAGCGCCGACGTGTGTGTCTAAGCATGCTAACAAAATCTCCTAATCTTCAACAAATTGACAACAACCGGTAAACCGACAACAAGTCTCGCAGTAGTTAACCCGGCCGAAAGGAATAGGAGCCGAAAGAAATAGGACTTGATTAGCGGAAAAGTTTCAGTCGGTAACTCTTGCGATGACTTGGCGTATTCTACTCTAAATGCATCTAATGGCAAATGCAGGCCCTCACGGGAATAACTCTCACAAACCGCGTTTGAGCCAACAGTTTGCGGCGTAACTGCGCGAGAAGCTGCTAGAGAAACCGTTGCCTGTGATTTTCCTGGTCACTCTTGGGGTAGTGGTCGGTCGTGGCTTACTAATTCAGCAAGCTCTTGGGCAATGGCCCATTGGCTCAAGCCAAGTCTGCCAGTAACTTTGTGTGAGGTCCAGTGTTAAATAAAACGAAATCTTCAACACTGTGATGCCGGTGGATCGTCCGGGAAACGACGGCGTGTCTCGCTAGGCGGTCCAACTAGCTCGGTGTTTTGCATTTCACTCACAATAATTTATGAGACGATTCCCAGGGATAAACGATTGCAATGAATAGAAAATTAATGACTAAACAAAAAACCTTTAGCTGCCTGACGCTCGCTTGTCTGTTTGGCAGTTTGCTGGGCTGCGGCGAGCCGCGCCCTGATGGCATGCCTACTTTGTATCCAGCCAGCGTGACTGTAGTGCAGGATGGTAAGCCCCTGGCGGACGCGAGCGTTACATTAATCCCCACAGACACCTCCCTAGCGCGCTGGCCGATGGGTGGAGTGACCGACGCACAGGGCGTTGCCAAACTAAAGACCTACATGAAATTCGATGGCGTCCCGGCCGATAGCTTTAAGGTCACAGTCAATAAGTCGGTCACCACTGGAGACGAAAAGCCGGTGCACCCTGGCGTCGGTGCCACGCCTCAGCAGCTCAGTGAGTACGATCGAGCCATGAAGACGGGCTCGTTCCAGGTCACCAAGGTCGTTGCAGCGAAGTTTCGCTTGCCCAATACCACCCCACTGTCGGTCGACGTGTCGAGCGCCGGGCCCAATGATTTCTCCCTGGATGTGGGAGCGGCTGTGAGCGAGAAGGATGCCGCGGCGAGCTCCAGGCCTGGAGCTGCGGCCGAGTATCAGCCGATGGGTGAACAATAGGCGCTAGTCGGCGACATATGTCTGAATCGTCAAACGCAGTTACTCCAGTCGCCGTGGTCACGGGCAGCTCATCCGGTATAGGACGAGCCACGGCGATCGCGCTGCGTCAGGCTGGCTATGCGGTCGTTGTGCATGCTCGCAGCAATTTGATTGGACTGCAGTCGGTGGTCGAGGAATTGCATGCCCAGGACTCGGCGGGCAGTATCCCACGCTCTGGCGAGCGTAGCTACCGTCGCCAGACGGTGGCTGGCGAGCGTCGCATCCCACACTCTGGCGAGCGTAGCTACCGTCGCCAGACGGTGGCTGGCGAGCGTCGCATCCCACGCTCTGGCGAGCGTAGCTACCGTCGAGCGGGCAATGACCAAGTTCTGTGTGTGACCGGCGACATCGCTTGCCCCAATGCGTGTCGCGACATGGTCGCCGCCGCTTTCGGCTGGCGCGGGCGCGTCGACGCGTGGGTGAACAATGCCGGTGCGGACGTGTTGACCGGTAGCGCTCGGCAGCAGTCTTTCGCTGTCCGTCTACAGCGTCTGTGCGAAGTGGACGTGCAAGGCACGGTGCGACTGAGTCGCCTGGTTGCCCCACGCATGCTCGACCAACCGCCGCGCAGCGACCTCTCCCCTGCCCTCCCCTGCATCGTGAACATCGGCTGGGATCAAGCCCAATTTGGGATGGAAGGCGAACCGGGGCAGTTGTTCGGCACTACCAAAGCCGCTGTGGCCGCCTTCACGATGTCGCTGGGGCTGTCGTATCCCGGCATTCGAGTCAACTGCGTGGCACCGGGCTGGATCCAAACCCAGTGGGGCCAGTCTTCTGCCAGCGGCTACTGGGCGCAGCGCGCGGTCGATGAGTCTTTGCAACAGCGATGGGGGACGCCGGACGACGTGGCCGCCACCATCGCTTGGCTGGTCTCCGACGCCAGTAACTTCGTCAATGGCCAAATCGTAGCGGTCAATGGTGGCCGCCGTTTCTATCCGCAGTGATGCTAGCGTTGGGCCTGCGTTGACGCGGCTGAGCCTATTCTGCTATGCAAGTGCAACTGTCCCACCGTTGCGGTCGAACTCATTTGATCTCCGCTGGTTTGGGTTTGGCCGGATAGAGTTTCGTTGCATTGTTTGCTCAGTGCGCAGGATGACAAACACGCGGGTGTGGTTTGTGAGAATCAACGATCAGCCGATAGTCCGCTCAAGTCAAATCGTTGCCTGGTCACGCCGTCGTAGAGGCCGACTTGCTGCGAGCTTAGCTCGCGCCGGAGTAGTTGCAGTCGGTGTGCTAATCGTGATGCTCGCTGGTTTGGGGCAGATAGGTTGTCGGCGGAGTGTGCCGATCCATGTTTGGTTGCCACCTCAGGCGCCAGTCCCCTCGTCCGCTGCGCGTGTGGCCATTGCACCTATCTTTGGCAATCCCGATCTAGCGGCTGCACTGCATCAAGCATTAATGGCTGAGCGCCCGACCATCCGAGCGGATCTGGCAATTGTGACACCAGAGCAGCTCCGTCAGCAGTCCACAGTGCAACTCGCCTCGACAGCTCCCCTGACCAGCGATGTCCTGTCGGTGGCCGCCGCGCGCGAGGCGGGTGCGGACATCCTGCTGCAAGGAGTCGTCCTTGACGCAGACATCGACGTGCAGTCGCTGCTCGCGGAAAAAAAAGCGCAGCAGCCCGAGAAAGTCGACTGGAATCAAGCCTATTTTCACAAGCCGCCAGAGGGGCCGGACAAGCATGAGCGGATCGTGCTGTCGTGGCGGGCTATCGACGTGGCCAGCGGCCAGACCATTGGCAGCCATTCGTTTAACTTGGCAACTCAGCAAGCCATCGAGCGCTACCCCGATTTAGATTTCGTGCAGCACGACCAGACACAGTTGTTGATCTCGGCCAGTGCGCGCGAGTCGTGGAAGACGATCGCCCCGTTTGTGGATAAGGACCACGTGCGTCTGGCCGTTCCCTGGCTGCAGCCCGGTTCCTTCACCGTGCGGCGTGGAGTTCGCGCGGCGCGCAAAGGCGATTGGCAGCTCGCCGAGCAGCACTGGCAGCGGGCCGCCAATCGCCTGTGGTCTCACCCGGCAGCGCACCACAATTTGGCGCTCGCCTTAGCCGCCCGCGAAGACTATCCGGCAGCCAAAGCCGAGCTGCAGAAAGCTACTGGCCCGCTGTCTTTGCGCTTGCCACCGGAGACGCTGGTCTGGCTCGATCAGCAGCATCGCCACCACAACGCGGCTTTAGGACTAGGCACACCGGCCGAGGGCTGGTCCTTTCCTGAACCCAATCCGCGAGCAGCGGAGGATGCCGCTTCGCGGTCGATCATTGTTGCAGATGTGGCCACCTTGCCTTGGTGGACGGCCATCCCTTTCGCTAAGCCGCCTGGTTGGTCGTGGCAGGGTTGGCTGAGCCAGCCTTGGGCTCTGTAGCTACCGTCGCCAGACGGTGGCCGGTCGAAGTTTAGCGTCCCGTTCCCA